>CAYMLS010000103.1:0-14735 GCA_964390665.1 uncultured Bacteroidales bacterium
TAATGCGACCCTTTCTTTTGCCACCAACGACTCCATTCAACCAGAGATATCTGTAAATTTAAAAGCTAATATAAAAGTTTACGAACTCTCGGTTTTGATTAAACCTCAAGGTGCAGGTTCCGTTTCCGGCGATGGTTTTTTTGAAGCAGGAAATACTGCCAGTCTTACCGCACAAGCAAATGCAGATTATGTGTTTAGTGATTGGTCGATCAATGGAATGATTATTTCCACGCAGGCATCCTTTGATCATCTCATGCCAGCAGATGACGTAACACTTACCGCCAGTTTTAAATTATCAACCACTGCACCAACCCAAACAGAAGATGATGAACTGATGGTTTATCCCAATCCGGTAACTGACATCCTGAACATTCAATCAGCAAAAGAAATAAAAACAGTATCCATTTCAGACATTTCAGGAAAAGTTGTATATGAAGACCATACCATAACGGAAAGACGTATTTCCATTCCTGTCCATTATTTCCGGGAAGGGATATTGATTGTAACCATTATGACAGAAGAAAAGACCTTTCGTAGAAAAATTCATATTTTGTAAGTTGGGGTTTTGATCTGTCCATTGGAATCCACAAACCACTGCTTGTATTCATCATAGCATTGGTTTTCGTGGTAGTTTAATATTATTGCCCCTATCCGATGCTTGCAGGAAAACGGCCTTTGCTGCGTTAGGTTTACCTTGAAAACAGTCATCTCGTTAATTTAAACGAGACTTCTGATTTTCATTTTCAGTCATCCCGCACGCCTTGCTCTTGACGCTTTCTTATCAAGCACAAGTAAAAATCATGAGTTTTCTTACTGACAATGTATGGATACTGATTGGGGGGTTCATCGCTGTCTGGTCCTCTTCTCAACCATCGTCTCTAATTTTTTCTGGTCCGCTCTTATCCTTCCGGTGGCGGGATGTCTGGCACCAAAGTGGGATCAGATCATCGTTATTCCTCAATATCAGGAACCAGAGATATATTGTGCATTAATTAACAACGCTGGCGTTTTGCTTACGTAAAATCGTTATAAATAGCGTATATGCCTGAAAATTATCATTAAAAATAACTAATTTTGCCGCGTAAAATAGGAAAAGGTTATCACAAACACATACCTTCAAATAAGACTGTTTTTAAAATAAACAATTATGACAAAAAAGAAAAATTTTATTACATGTGATGGTAATCACGCGGCTTCACATGTGGCTTACATGTTTAGCGAAGTAGCTGCCATATACCCCATTACACCCTCTTCCAACATGGCAGAGAATGTTGATGAATGGGCATCCAAAGGCAGAAAGAATATTTTCGGGGAAGAAGTAACACTGGTAGAGATGCAATCAGAGGCGGGTGCCGCAGGTGCTGTGCATGGTTCTTTGCAGGCAGGCGCACTTACGAGCACCTATACTGCATCACAAGGTTTGCTGCTGATGATTCCCAACATGTATAAAATATCTGGTGAATTACTTCCGGGTGTATTTCATGTATCTGCCAGAAGTCTTGCAGCACAGGCACTTTCTATCTTTGGTGACCATTCTGACGTCATGAGTACCCGTCAGACAGGTTTTGCCATGTTGGCAACAGGCAGTGTTCAGGAAATAATGGATATTGCCCCCATTGCTCACCTGGCCGCCATCAAATCAAGAATACCTTTTCTGCATTTCTTTGATGGGTTCCGTACTTCTCATGAAATCCAGAAAGTGGAAGCAGCAGATCAGGATACTCTTA
Organism: uncultured Bacteroidales bacterium; assembly: GCA_964390665.1. Lineage (GTDB taxonomy): Bacteria > Bacteroidota > Bacteroidia > Bacteroidales > UBA7960 > SKVR01. The sequence goes on from CAYMLS010000103.1 coordinate 1,728, forward strand.
AAGATCTGATCGACTGGGATGCGCTGCAGGAATTCAGAAACCGTGCCCTGAATCCAGAAAACCCTGTTACAAGAGGTACAGCACAAAACCCTGATATTTACTTCCAATCAAGGGAAGCAGCCAACCGTTTTTACGATGTGGTACCCGACACAGTGGAAGATTACATGCAGGAGATTTCAAAAATCACTGGTCGTGAATACCATCCTTTCACTTATTATGGTGCCGACGATGCAGAGCACGTTGTGGTGGCAATGGGATCCATCACAGAAACACTGAAAGAAACCATCGATTATTTGCTGGAAAAAGGAGAAAAAGTTGGTTTGGTAAGTGTGCATCTTTACAGACCCTTTTCTACAAAATATTTCATGAAAGTGCTACCCAAAAGCACCAAAAGAATCACAGCTCTTGATCGCACAAAAGAACCTGGTGCTAACGGTGATCCTTTATATCTTGATATTCGCGAACTGTTTTATGGACAAAAAGATGCCCCCGAGGTATATGGCGGACGTTATGGATTAAGTTCAAAAGACACAACCCCGCAACATATGATAGCTGTTTTTGAAAACAGCAAACTCAACGAACCCAAAAATCAGTTTACAGTAGGGATCAACGATGATGTTACTTTCAAATCGTTGCCACTGGGCGATGAAGTAGATGTATCGCCGGAAGGCAATTATGCTGCAAAATTTTATGGATTGGGGTCTGATGGTACCGTTGGTGCCAACAAAAACTCCATCAAAATAATTGGTGACTCCACCGACAAATTCGCACAGGGTTATTTCAGTTACGATTCAAAGAAATCGGGAGGTATCACCGTATCGCATCTTCGTTTTGGAGATTCACCGATCCGTTCCCCATATCTGGTTAACTCAGCAGATTTTGTTGCCTGCCATGTTCCTGCATATCTTACAAAATATGACATGCTCAAAGGACTGAAAAAAGGTGGCATTTTCCTTCTTAATTCTATTTGGAATGAAGAGGAGACCAAGAACCATCTGCCCGACCATATGAAAAAATACATGGCAGAAAATGATATTCAGTTTTATATCATCAATGCCACAGCCATTGCTGAAGAGATTGGTTTAGGAAACCGCACCAATACGATCATGCAGTCAGCCTTTTTTAAAGTTGCTGAGGTAATCCCCTATGATCAGGCGGTAAATGAAATGAAGAATGCCATTAAAAAATCCTATGGCATGAAGGGCGAAGAGATCGTGAATATGAATAATGCCGCTGTAGATAAAGGTGGTGAGGTTGTAAAAATCGAAATCCCAACTGATTGGAAAAAGATCGAAGTCAAAACAACCGATAAACATGATGACTTACCTGATTTTATCAAGAATATTGTATTCCCAATCAATGCTCAGAAAGGTGATGACCTGCCTGTAAGTGCATTCCTTGATCGCGAAGATGGAACTTTCCCGGCAGGAACTACTGCTTACGAAAAACGTGGTATTGCCGTACATGTTCCTGAATGGCAGGAAGAACATTGCATCCAGTGTAATCAATGTGCGTATGTGTGCCCACATGCTGTTATTCGCCCGTTTTTGCTGACCGATGAAGAAATGAATGCCGTAGGTGAAGATATGCCCGTGCAGGATGCCAAAGGAAAATCTCTGAAAGGACTAAAATACCGCATGCAGGTGAGTCCGCTTGACTGCACCGGTTGTGGAAACTGTGTAGAGGTTTGCCCCGCACCGAGCAAGGCATTGATCATGGAAACCCTTGAATCGCAAATGCATGAAGACGAGCGATGGGATAAGATCATCAAAAACGTTACATACAAGGACACCCTTCTTGATAAAAAACAATCGGTTAAAAACAGTCAATTTGCACAACCATTGTTCGAGTTTAGCGGAGCATGTGCAGGATGTGGTGAGACGCCTTACATCAAATTAATCACACAACTTTACGGAGACCGCATGATGGTAGCCAACGCTACTGGATGCTCTTCCATATACGGAGGGTCTGCCCCTGCCACCCCCTATACCATCAATCAAGACGGACATGGCCCCGCATGGGCAAACTCTCTTTTTGAAGACAATGCTGAATATGGTTTTGGTATGGCTACCGGTGTTAATAAAATACGGGCACGCCTTGCAAGAATGATGGAAATTGGCATGGAAGCCGATGACATGAAACCTGAAACCAAAGAAGCGTTCAAAGGATGGTTGGACACAAAAGAGGATACCGACAAATCAAAAGAAGCTTCTGAAAAAGTTTTGGAAGTATTGAAAAATGAAAGTAACCAGATCGCAAAAGATATACTTGCCCTGAAACAATACCTGACCAAAAAATCTGTATGGATCTTTGGTGGTGACGGTTGGGCTTATGATATTGGTTACGGAGGACTGGATCACGTAATTGCCTCCGGTGAAGATGTTAATTTGCTGGTTATGGACACAGAGGTCTATTCCAACACAGGAGGACAGGCATCAAAATCCACCCCTGTTGGAGCAATTGCCAAGTTTGCCGCATCAGGTAAACGTGTTCGCAAGAAAGATCTCGGTTTGATGGCAATGACTTATGGTTATGTGTATGTTGCACAGGTTGCCATGGGCGCCAATCAAAACCAGTTCCTCAAAGCCATAAGAGAAGCAGAAGCATATCCTGGTCCATCAGTGATCATCGCCTATTCACCCTGTATCAACCATGGTTTGAGAAACGGAATGGGTAACAGTCAGCTCCAGATCAAGCATGCTGTAGAAGCAGGTTACTGGCAGATGTATCGCTACAATCCTGTTTGGGAGCAAGAAGGTAAGAATCCTTTCGTGCTTGACTCCAAAGAACCTGACTGGCAGAAGTTCCAGGACTTCCTCGCATCTGAGGTAAGATACAGTTCTTTGAAAAAAGCCTTCCCCAGAGAAGCAACGGAATTGTTTAAAGCTGCTGAAGAGAACGCCAAATGGCGCTATGACACTTATAAGCGCTATGCTGCTATGCAATACTAATATTTTGGTATTACGAAAATGCATATAACATAATCAAAAAAAGGCAGAGAAAAATTTTCTCTGCCTTTTTTATACGCTTATTTCTCTGGTTTTCGTTTCTGGGGGATGGTCAATCTTTAACTATTTCCGCATACAAATCAAACTCTGAAGCAGAAATAATTCTGGCATTATAAAACATACCGGGTGTGAGATCATGCATATGCGCCGGGATCAGAACCTCATTATCTACTTCAGGAGAATCATATTGGGTTCGTCCATGATAATAATGGTCATCTTTTTCGTCTATCAGGATTTTCAAAGTAAGTCCGATCTTCTCCTGATTCAGTTCAAGTGAAATGTTTTGCTGTTCTTCCATGATTTGATTGGCACGTTCCTGTTTTTCTTCTTCAGAAACAGTATCCTTCATTTTATGAGCACGGGTTCCCTCTTCTGCAGAATAAGTAAAAACCCCAAGGCGGTCGAACCGGACATCTCTCACAAATTTCAGAAGTTCCTCAAAATGCTGTTTTGTTTCACCCGGAAAACCAACCATGAGAGTACTTCTAAGTGCAATATCAGGAACCTTTGTTCGAATCTTATCAATAAGCGTGTAAATATCTTTTCCGGTAGATCCTCTTCTCATAGATTTCAGAATAGAATCATTGATATGTTGAAGTGGCATGTCCAGATAACGACATATCTTTTCCGTTTCATTCATCATATCAAGAATCTGCAACGGAAAATTATTGGGATAAGCATAATGCAGTCTTATCCATTGCAGTTGATCTATATTTAGCAAACGATGGAGAAGTTCGGGCAAAAGCCCTTTTTTATTGATGTCATAACCATAATAACTCAAATCCTGTGCAATAAGCATGATCTCTTTCACACCTTTTTCAGCAAGCATTTCAGCTTCCCTTGTTAATTGCGCAACGGATATCGATCGGTATTTCCCGCGTATAAGCGGAATAGCACAAAAAGAACAAGTTCTGTCGCATCCTTCAGATATTTTCAAGTAAGCATAATGATCTGGGGTGCTTAATTGGCGTATCTCATCATCAGAACTGTATTTAGCCTGGAGAAATGAGAAAATTTCGTTGGTATCATGAACTCCGAACCATGCATCGGTCTCAGGTATTTCCCTTGAAAGTTCTTCTTTATATCTTTCAGAAAGGCAACCCGTAACAATTACCTCGTCCACCAATCCCTTTTTCTTTCCCTCCAGATAATGCAAAATGGTATCAACAGATTCTTCTTTTGCATCATGAATAAACCCGCAGGTGTTGATGATCACCACATCAGAAAGCCCCTTTGCATTGTGTGTTATTCTGAATTGTCCGGGAATTAATTTCCCTGCAATCTTCTCTGAATCAACAAGGTTTTTGGAGCATCCAAGAGTGATAATATTGAGATGCTTAATTTTCTTTTTGGTCATAAGGTTGTATTCCCGTTTATTTCTGAAAGAGTGTTTTCACAAAAGCATCTCTGTCAAAAATCTGAAGATCATCTATTCCTTCCCCTACACCAATATACTTTACCGGAATTTTAAACTGATCGCTAACGCCAATGACAACGCCACCTTTAGCAGTACCATCAAGTTTGGTAATGGCTAATGCATTAACCTCAGTGGCAGCGGTAAATTGCTTGGCCTGCTCGAAAGCGTTTTGTCCGGTAGATCCATCCAAAACCAGCAAAATTTCATGAGGGGCATCAGGAATATGCTTTTGCATAACACGTTTGATCTTGGAGAGTTCGTTCATGAGGTTAACTTTGTTATGCAACCTGCCGGCGGTATCAATGATGGCCACATCGGTCTGGTGCTGCACGGCATAAGAAACCGTTTCAAAGGCAACAGAAGCGGGGTCGGCACCCATTCCCTGTTGTACAACAGGCACTTTAGCCCTTTCAGACCAGATCACGAGTTGGTCAACAGCTGCTGCTCTAAAGGTGTCCGCAGCACCCATCACGACAGATTTACCAGCTTGTTTGAATTTATGAGCCAGTTTACCAATGGTAGTTGTTTTTCCTACACCATTAACCCCCACTACCATAATGATGTATGGCCCCCCCGAATGGTTGATGATATTATCCTCAAAGTTTGTTGTTTTATTTTCTGCCAGTAAGGCTGATATTTCCTGTTTAAGAATATCATCCAGTTCACTGGTTCCTAAATACTTATCCTTTGCAACCCTTGCTTCAATTCTTTCGATGATCCGAATACTTGTATTTACCCCTACATCCGAGGTGATCAGTATTTCTTCAAGATTATCGAGTACATCGGCATCAACCACCGATTTACCAACAACAGCTTTGCCCAGACGAGAAAAAAAAGTATCGCGGGTTTTGGACAAACCCTGGTCAAGTTTTTCTTCTTTGTTTTTGGAAAAAATATCAAATAAGCCCATAAATGAAGTATATAGTGTCAGCAAGAAAACCCACGATTTTATCTGTGCTTGATAAAGAAAGCGTCAAGTGCAAGGCGGGCGATGACTGAGAAACAGGAGTTTACTTTTCGTAATCGACTGTTTTGAAGGCGAGCCCAACGCAGCAATTGGCGTTTTCTTGCAAGCACTATATAATAACCTGTGAGTCCTTAAATATCAAACCTTTCGGCAACAAAAATAACAAAAAAAGGCTTCAGAAATTAAAATCTCTGAAGCCTTTTCATTTATACCAGAAAAATATTGAATTTCTTTACTGGAAACCGGTAGAAATAAAATTATTAAAGGAAATTATTTTTTCGCAAAAAATTCTTTTACTTTATCAGCGGCAATAATATCTTCTTTAAATGTATAGGCTCCGGTTTTGGATGATTTGTCCATTTTAATCACTTTTGCATAACCTTTTCCGGTATCCGTTTTTAGTGTTGCTACAACTTTCTTTGCCATAATTCAATTATTTAATTTCGCGGTGAACAGTCATTTTTCTTAAAATAGGATTGTATTTTTTCAGTTCAAGCCTATCGGGGGTGTTTTTTTTATTTTTCGTGGTGATATACCTGGAGGTTCCGGGCATTGCAGTTGCTTTATGTTCGGTACATTCCAAAATCACCTGTACTCTTGCATCTTTGCTTTTCTTTGCCATTTTTGTAAAATATTTTAATGGTTTTTTTCAGGAGTGCAAAGATAGAACTTTTAACCTTCACAACCAAGAAGATTCGGATATTTTTTAAAACAATTTACATAACCTGGAAAAAACAATCCCCAAAGGAGCAATAATTTTATTAAACATTGATTATCAGCAACAAAACGAATTGTTTTTTTGGGGAAAACAGCTGCGATCAGAAGTTGGATACCGATCACATCACCTTTTCTCTTTCAGTACCTAATCCTCTGGTCCATTTGTTAACCACAATTTCATTTTCATTTACCCAGTTTTTTACGCCCACCACCGGATCAGGTTGTAGTCTCATTTGGAATAATAACGAGTTGATCTGTTTTTCTGTAAGCACCATTCTCTCAAAAAACTCTGTTGCATCCGGATGATCTTCTTCAAATCCTTTTCTGGCTATGGTATGGATGCGTTCGCTTTCATTGAAAACGCTTTTGGGGTCTTCGAGGTACTTCAGTTCATATCGGTAAAAGATCCAGTGAGGTTCCCATCCGGTGATCACAATATTTTCGCGGCGTTTAACAGCATTCTCCAGTTTTGTTGACATTTCCCGATCGGAGGAAGCAATAAGTTCATTGTCCAGATCATACAGACTGATTACTTTTTGGGCATTTCGCATGATACCGGCCGTGCTGTCAATACCAATGATGGGATCGGCATATCGGTTTTTGAGTTCCTCAATACTCTCAATATCCATATATTCAGGAACGACCAATCCCGTCCTGGCATCCAGGTAATTATACCCCAGATCAGTGATTGACGCCTGATGCTTTTCGTAATAGCTGCTGTGTGTGGAAGGTAGCCAAACGTCTACAAACACATCAGCATCGCCTGCAGCAATATCGTTGAAGATCGTTTCAACGTCGGTAAGTTTGAGCGTAACTTCAAAATCCAGATCACGTTCAAGCAGATACTGAGCCAAATGTGTCATGGCAACACTTTCCGACCAATCCGTGTATAGCATCAGCATTTCGCGGGATTCATTATTTTCATTATCCTGTGTTGTTGCTCCTGAACAGGAAAAAAACAACAGGGCAAGAACCGGTAAATACAACTTCATTTTTTTCATAATCATATTTTTTTTTATTCAAATAATGCTTTCAAAAAACCAATGGAATGATTTATATCTTTAACGATCATAACTGGTATATTCTTTTCAACCCCGGCCAGTTTTTCGGAAGTGCTATCCATAATTACATTGGCTAATTGTGATTTAAGACGGGTTCCGGTAATCACCAGGTCAATGGAATTACGGATAGCATAATTGTAAAGTGATTGTGCCTCATTACCCTTCACATCTACCGAATAACTGAAAGGTATATCATCAGAAAGTTTATATTTTTTCAAAAATTTACCATACTCTTTTTTCATATAAGGTTGCAGTTGTTTTCTGATTTTCAGCACTGCTTGTGGCGATTGCTCGGGGAAATAATGAAATGGCAGTTTATAAACATTGTGGAATTCGAGTTTTGCTCCCGTATATTCAGATATCTGCTTACCCATGCTATAGGCAACAACAGAAGGTTTTGCAAAATTGGTACGGATCAGAATTTTCTCAAACTTATGTTGAGTGGTTTCGCTGATCAGCAATACAGAAGAAGGTATTAAGCCAATGATATTCTTCACAACGCCTCCTCTGCCTTCAAATCCTATTTTTTTACCCATGATTGCCAGGTCAATAGCATTATTTCTGGCAAAATGTATAATCTTCTCAGTTGTAAGACCACTTTCAAGTACGATATTGGGTTTAGGATTGAGAGATTTTTCGTAATTATATTTGATCTTATCCCCGATCTCCTCACTGATCATTTCATCCAAAGGTCTGTGATTTCCGTCAAAAGAGTCAGCCAACTCCTCAGGGATTTCATACGCATCCATCACATGGATAAAGGTGATCACCTTAGGTTTAAATTGTTTTGCAATAAAATTTGCATATCTGATAAGAGATTCATCCATTTCAGTAAGATCAAGACAAATCAGTATATTCTCAAATTTAAATTTCATGGTCAGTTTTTTTATTTGTTTTTATCTCTTTTGGTAATTACATCTTTAACAATATCCTGGTAAGATTTTTTTTCTTTCTCTCTTTCACGCTTCATATCTTTAAAATGCTCTTCACTCAATCCTTTGGTAAGACTATAAGCCATCACCATCAAAATAACAGCAAAGGGCAATCCGGTAATAATAGAAGCCGTTTGAAGGGCACTTAATCCGCCGCCGATCAGTAATACTGCTGCAACCCCTCCTTCAGTGAGTGCCCAGAAAATTCGCTGAGCGACCGGAGCATCAAGTTTTCCACCGGCGGTAAGACTGTCAACAACCAAAGAACCGGAGTCGGAAGATGTTACAAAAAAACTGGTTACCAATACAATCGCCACAACAGAGGTTAATGCTCCAAGTGGAAATTGTGCCAGCAGTTCGTACAAAGAAGTGGCAACATTTGACTGAACCGCAGAAGCAATGTTTGCCAAACCATTGAGTTCTAAAAACAAAGCAGACCCACCAAATGAAGACAACCACAAAAAGGTTAAGATGGTAGGAACAATTAAAACTCCGAGAATAAATTCACGCAGGGTACGTCCTCTTGATATCCGGGCAATAAACATACCCACAAAAGGAGACCAGCTGATCCACCATGCCCAGTAAAATACAGTCCAGCTTTTTTGCCAGTCAGACTGAATGTAGGTTTCTGTCCAGAAACTCAGCTGAAAGAAATTCTGCAAATAACCGCCTGTATTTTGCACAAAAGAGCTGAAAATAAAAAGTGTGGGACCTACTATAATCATAAACAACAGGAAAAATGCAGCAATTACGATATTCATCTGGCTTAAACGTTTTACCCCTGCGCTTAATCCTGCCACTACAGAACCGGTAGCAGCCAAGGTTATCAGTGTAATAAGCAATACCTGTAAATTAACTGAATCGGTAAAACCAAACAAATGACTCAATCCGGCACTAACCTGCTTAACCCCCAATCCAAGAGAGGTTGCCAAACCAAAAAGGGTAGCAACTACAGCCAGTACATTGATAATTTTGCCGAAAGGACCATGTACTTTTTCTCCAATAAGGGGATAAAAAACAGAACTGATGGTTAAGGGAAGTTTCTTATTAAAGGTAAAAAATGCCAGAGACATCCCTACCAATGCATAGATACCCCAGGCATGAAGTCCCCAGTGTAAGAAAGTAAGCTGCATGGAGTTTGTTGCAGATAAGATAGATTCTCCTTCTCCTGTTGGTGGGCTAACATAATGAAGGATGGGTTCTCCAACACTCCAGAATAAAATACCGATACCCATTCCGGCACTAAATAACATTGAAAACCAGGCGCCCTTTCTGAATTCCGGCTTTGAGTTGTACCCTCCTAACCTGATATTTCCAAATTTGCTAAATGCGATTGACAGAGAAAAAATTAAGAAAAAATTGACAGCCAAAACAAAAAACCATCCACCATATTCGGAAATACGATCCTGAATAAGGGCGAACACTTTTTCCATCGGTTCACCTATGATGAGGGTCACCGAAATAAAAAATACAATAAGAACTGCTGAAGGCCAAAAAACCCAATGATCAACATCAAAATACCTGTTCCTGGAAACTAAAAAGTCCTGATCTTTCTTTTGTTGCATGTGTTTTAAACTTAGTGAGAAAATATAAATATTAAATACAATACCTGATTGAAATCATGAAACACCCATAAGCAGAATACTATTTACAAAAAAATCACCCTTTTGAATTCTTTTTCCCCGATATGCCGTCAAAATATGTTCGATGAATTACGGAATTTAAAAAATGCTACAGTAACAGAAATACATCTTTTTCAAACCACAGACATCATCCGGTAAGGCCAAGTGTTAAAAATACATCAATTTTGAAGCAAGTAAACTTTTTATTGATATCCTTACTGATTTTTTCGCACAGAAAAACAGACCATCCTCCCAAAATCAATCTGATAGATACCAAAGAATAATAAGGGAATTTTTCAGGGTAAAACTGTAACTGAAAAGTGCCTGATAACGCTCAAAATAAAGACTTTTACAAATGAGATGACTCCCGACAAAATTTATCAAAAATCATCTTTGATGAACAATATGGGTTATTATCTACTTTCACTTATCTCATTTCAAAAACAAAAGTATAAAAAAACTACAGTTTTAAAAAACCAGGTTAAACAATTGATTATAAAAACAATTTTATATCTTTGCACCCGAATAAACAATAAAAATTATGCTTAATCTTTTATTGTCAGAATTTTACTTGTTTACTTTCCAAATCCCATGCAATAAAAAGTTTTTATTGAGTAATATCGCTAACCTGTTTTTCTTTCCGTAATACCTCCCTTACCTAACTTTTTTATTTTTCAAATCCTTCGAGAAGAATGCCTCAAAGGATTGTCATTTATTTTAAATAGTCACATCTACATATTTCAATTCAATTTATTTATTCATCAAAAAAATCATTATGAATTTTTTTACTATTAAAAGTAAATTATTAATTAGTTTAAGTTTTTATTTATTAACCTTTTTGCCCGTATCTGCGCAGGAAGCAGAAAATGAAGATTATCTGAATGTTGGAGGAGCGCTAAGGTTTAACGTTGCCAGTCATCACTTCGAAACAGACAACAACCCTACTGACAATTATGCAACAATGGATACATGGCGCGTAAACTTTAAAGGTAGTTACAGCAATGTAGTCATTGATTTTGAGTACAGATTTTACCCTACCTTCAACACGCACTTCATCCACCATGGATTTCTAGGGTATGACTTTTCGGATCAGTTAAACATGCAGCTGGGTGTTACACAGGTACCATTCGGAAATTTAACTTACAATTCGCACAGCTGGTGGTTTTTAACACCTTACTATTTGGGTCTTGAGGACGATTATGACATGGGTGTGAAATTCACGCTGAATCCTACAGAGAAACTCAACCTGATGGTTGGTTATTTCCGCCAACAGGAACCAGCAGGACCGGCCTATGGTAGCGCAAGTTTTGGTGGACCTGGGGCAGGAACCTATTCTTACAACGTGATTCCCGGTTTGGGTGGTTCTATCAGGGAAATGAACCAGTTTAACCTGAGAGCGGCGTATGAAATATTTGAAGGTACAGAACTGGGTTTCTCCGGACAGGTTCAGGGTCTTTACAATAGTACACTCGACGAAACTGACTATGGTCATGCAGTCGCAGGTCACGTTAATGCCAATTTCTCTAATTTCGACTTCATTCTGCAATACACCAATTACGATTACAAAGCACAGAATGATGATGGCGAGATCATGGACAGGGTTCAGGTAGGAGCATACGGAGACCCCTATGATGGTGATGGTGTGGCAGCCAGAGGAAATATCCTTACCGCCGGACTTGCTTACACTATACCACTTGATTTTGGCCCGATCAGCAGCGTTCAACCTTATGTTGATTATTCATTAATGACCAAAGATGGTCAGATCGAAGCCGCCAACGGAAACATGTACGACTTTGAACCCACACACATGCTCGTACCTGGCTTTTTGATCTCTGCAGGTGCTATTTATACTTACGTTGACTTTGCAATGGGAAAAAACCACCCCTGGTTAACCGATGCATTCGGCACGGGGATGGGCGCAGGCCATCTTTACACCAGTTCGGAAGATGATGGATTTTTTGTTGATGACAATAAAGTGGGTCAACCTGTATCCGTGGAAGATATGGACTGGAACCTCAGGTTTAACATCAATATTGGTTATTATTTTTAATCCTTTATCACTTGCAAATAAAAAAACAATTATTCATTCAAAAAACAAACATTATGAAACGATCAACAACCTTTCACCGCATTGCATTTATTTTGATGATACCCATTTTATCTTTGGTATTTAATGCATGTAATCAAACTACACAACAAACCACAGAAATAGAGCTTGGATACGTACTGTGGGATTCAGAAATTGCTTCTACGCATGTAGTTGCTGCACTGATAGAAGACAGTCTTGGACATGATGTTGAGTTAACCTCAGTAGATGCAGGTCCCATGTGGATGGGCATTGGACGTGGAGACTTCGACGCTATTGTAGCAGCATGGCTGCCTGTTACCCATGAAGCGTATCTGGCAGAAACCGAAGACAAGATAGTAAACCTCGGTCCAAACCTGGAAGGCGCTAAACTTGGATGGGTTGTACCTGAATACGTTACAATCAACAGCATAGAAGAACTTCCCGAGCACGCAGAAAAATTTGATGAACAGATCATTGGTATAGACCCCGGAGCAGGACTGATGGCTGCCAGTGAAAATGTAATGGAAGAATATGGTCTTGAAGACTACACGCTTGTTTCAGGATCAGACGCAGCCATGACAGCAGCTCTGAAAAGAGCTATTGAGCGCGAAGAATGGATCGTGGTTACTGGCTGGACACCACACTGGATGTTTGCAGCACATGATCTGAAATATCTGGAAGACCCCAAAGGAGTATTGGGTGATGTAGAGCATATTGCTACCATCGTGACACCCGGGTTGCAGGAAAAAGCACCGGATGCATATGAATTACTCGACAACTTCTTCTGGACTTCAGACGACATGGCAGAAGTTATGATGATGATTGAAAGCGGTATGGAACCAATGGACGCAGCCAGAAAGTGGATCGCTGAAAATCCACAAAAAGTAACACAATGGATACCATAAATTAAAGCAAAAAGCAAAACCGGATAGTTTGGCAAGCTCAGATCATCCTGTCCGGTTTTCTTTTAAAAGATCAAGAAAAACAGGATCAACCGGACAAGTTTACAGATTAAAACACCAACACCCTCCAAAACAGTAGACTTGCCAATCCACCAAACCTGTTTTAACAAAGTTTTTCAAGTAAGTAGTGTCAGCAAGAAAACCCTTATTTTTTGTGTCTTTGATAAGAAATCGTCAAAGACAAGGCTTTCGAAGTTTTTGAATCCAGGGAGTCCCGTTAAAAGTAACGGGATGACTGATTCAAAAACGAGAAT
>CAYMLS010000104.1:0-6238 GCA_964390665.1 uncultured Bacteroidales bacterium
GGTTCTCGTTTTTTCCGACGAGAGAGCTCGCCAGCAATCTGACTGCATGTTTTACCATGCCACGAACTATAATCATGTGCGTGTGTGTCAACAATTATTGTCATGGCTCGGTTCAGTCGTCGCCCGCCTTGCACCTGACGCTTTCTTTATCAGGCACAAGTGAAAATCAAGCGTTTTCTTGCTGACGCTAAATAACAAGCGCTCCGGCATGAAGGTATTCTTTGCTGATGTAAATGGATACAAATGAGAGATAAACCCATCATTCATTCTCGTTCTCATCATCTTCTTGGTCATTAACATCTTCAATTTCGATTTTTTCTTCCAGGTTCCGGTGAAGTGCGTCTCTGATGAGTTGCCGTAGTTCAATCTGTTTATTAGCCACAGCACGTCGCGAAACAGGGCGGTAAAATTGTGCATACTGTGCGTTGGTGGGAATGATTCTGTAATCATCCATATTTCCTTTGATATCGATTCCGAATTTTAAAGGTATGGGCGAATCCACCACCGAAATATGGTAGTTGAAACTCATATCCAGGTTGTGCCTCCCTCCTACCACGGCTTTGTATCTGTCCATAACAATGAGGAAGGGGTACACATCCACCTCTCTTCTGAAAATGGTGAATTCGGCCGACAAGGAATCGACCTTGTTTTCGGCTTTTTTGCTAAAACGGAGGGTTTTGGCAATCTCACTGAATGTTTCCCCATCGAGCAGCACAAGGTTTTCTCCTTCAATGGATGCTGCTCCGCGCAAGGTGGAGGGTTTAAAGGTGTACGTAGAATCCAGGTATGTTTCTATGGCCATGTGAAAAGCACCCTGCCCGCTGAAAGATCGCAGCATGGGCATGATGGTATCGATATCGGGAATGATCTCCAGAAGTTCTTCTATTTCAATGTCGAGCATATGGTAGTCAAGACCAAGGTAAAGGTGGTTTTTGCGATCGGTGCGGTACATTGCCGTGGCAAGCATGCGGGCGGCAGAAGTGGTAAAACTCAGTTCGCCCAGCACCAGTATGCCATCGCTCACCCTCACATCACCCGAAATATTGACCGCTGTATCCACACCAAAAGTAGCCCTTTTTACATTTGTGGTAAGCAGGATATCTATGCCTTTGGGCACCATATAAGGACCAGACACAAGCGAGTCGCTTTCTGCCACCAGTGTATCGCTATCTGCCTCGTCTTCATATCCCAGGCCATTGGTGAGGTTCATCAGCTGGGTCACATCGGTATTGTCGCTCACAAAGTCAAACCTTCCCAACAAAACAGAATCCCCCCGAAAATAAGACAGCACATTGCTAAGTTGCCCGGTAAGTTTAAAATCGGATTTATCAATGATGATCCTGCTGTCCTGAATATCCAGTCTTTCAGGTTCAAAATCCATTTTGATGGCAGGTATTTCCACAGGATGGGTAAGTTCGGCGGTTTCAACAATCCCCTCCTCCATATCAATAAACCCTTTTACGAGCCATTGCAGGAAGACATCTTCCTGTTTCTGGTCGTTCACAATATCTGTGTCGAGTTTTATTTTTCTCATCGAAGCAAATGTTTCCCCCATTCGTGTATGGAGCATTTCACTGCTATACGACAGTTGTATGGCAGGTTCGGAAGGTCTGCCATCAACAGGTGCCACGGTTGCTCTTCCCTCCGGTTTTTGAAGGGACAGTTGTAATGTATCATTACCGGCAGACAGGGTATCCATGCTGAAAGAGACCAACAGATCAGGTATGCGTGTGGTATCTCTCACATCCGACAACTCCAGCCCAATAACGGCATTTTGAAAAAGGGCAGAGTGATCTCCCAGAATACCAGCCTGAAAATCGGCTGATTTGACCTGCGCCTGGGCAAACCGGGTATTGGGAAGTGTATTGATGCTATTGGGCAGGGAAAAATCCATATCCGACCGGCTGGTTTTCACCCACAAACTATCGTAGGTCACATCCAGGGCAAAGGCAGATATATCGCCGGAGAAAAGCATTTTTTCAATCTCTTCGTTTTCCAGCTGGGTAAGGGTGAACACCGATTTCACGGTTCCGTTCACACGCCCCTTCATGGTCATGTTCAGTGAATCAGGGATCAGTGGTTTGAATTCATCAAGTTGCATGTCAGCTGTGCTGACCATATCACAATGAATATCGGAAAAGAGTTTGCTCAGCCTGCCTGCGGTTTGCATTTCCGACTGAGGTGTTTTAAATCGAAACGACGAAATATCCATATATGAAATTTCATCGTTGAGCAGGTCCGTATAGAGTGCGATTTCACCATTCATCTCTGATAGAGGGAGGGGAAATTCAGCATAATTGAGCGATCCTTCCGCCAGTGCCAGTTTGATATCCATCAGCGGGAACACAGAATCGTTGTAAGTGCCTGAAATATTTCCGTTGGAACTAACAAAACCGTCGGCATCAATGCCATCGAGATAAGACAAATAGGCAGGGGGTGTAAGTGCCAGGGCTGTTTTCAGGGGCCATCTTTCCAACTCATAATCAACCTGGGTAATAATATCTCCTGTTTGTGGATTCATTTCAATATCACCGTCCAGCAAAAGTTCAAGCCCGTTAACAGTTGCCAGGGCATTGCGAAGATTGATCTTTTGTTTGGATACCACCATTTTGGCAGGGACATCGAGTTTTATGCTGGCATTGTTGAGGTATTGTTCGCCTGCATAATCAAAGCTGACCAATGAATTTCGCAGGTTGAGCGTCACATCAACAGTATCTGCCAACATGTTGCCCGTTAAGTCGGCATCCAATCCTTTGATGTGGGTAAATATTTTATACAACTGATCGTTGTAAGAAACATTCAGGTTTCGCATACCAATCTTTCCCAGATCAATAAAATCGGGCATTGCCGCCATATCTGTTTGTTCCTCTTCCGGCATTTGGGTGGTATCTGCCACCATCACATCGAAATTGGTATTCCCCAGAGAATCGATAAAGGCGTGAAGGGTGCCGTTTTCCAGCATAAAATCGGAAAGGATGACTTCGTTGCGCCGCCAGAACGCCATGATATCGATATCTCCTGTCATACTTTTGATATTCAGCAGTGTATCGTTTGTGGCGCCTTGCACCGGGTTGATCAAAAGCAGATCTTCCAGTTTTAATCCAAACCTGGGAAAAGTACGAAAAAAGGTCAGTTCCACCCTTCCAATATCGGTATAGCAGGTTAGCAGTTCATTGGCCTGGTTTTTCACTACCGGGCTGATGCGCTCTGGTGTAAAAACAAACCACAGGGCAACACTGATTCCAAGTATTATCAGAAAAACCAGCGAAGCCAAAACGATGAGAAGAGGTTTCAGGATTTTTTTCATCTGTTAACATTTTTTTATAAAATAGATTCTCGTTTTTTCAACGGGAAAACTCGCCAAAACGCTGACTGTTTGTTTTGCCATGCCGCGATTTACAAACATGCGCGCGTGTGTCAAAGATTTTATCATGCCCCGGTTCTTCGATATGATCAAATGCAAATGCTATCCACGATGCGCTAAAGGCTGTTTGATATACCCCCTTGTGTTTTCAACCACAGAACCAGCAGATCCATTCACTTTTCAGACAAACGGCACAAAAAGCGCCTGGTTTTCCTGATTATCAGTCAACCTTCGAATATGAAAACTGCTGTCCGAAATCACCTTCATACTCCAGCGTTGTGGCAGTTAGTTTGGTAACGATGTAAACCTTCGGTACACTACCACCAATTTCGAGCATGTGAATATGGGTGAGTTCCGACTGCACCAGTGTCCAGGTAAAGGATTGTGCCTCCTCTTCCGTAACATCATCGGCAGTGTCCCAGGTTCCACCCGTACCGTTGGCATTGTATTTATAGTATTCGGTACCCGACACCCATTTTCCGATCAAAAGGGTTTCATCAAAATTTTCCTGTTCTACCTCGCAGGAAGAAAAAAAGAGGGTAACAAAAAAAAACGGTAGAAGAAGCAGACGCAATTTTTTCATGATCGTAGGAGATTAAAAAAAGTATAAGGATAAAAATGATATCAGACAAAGATATTAAAATTTGGATTTGAAAAATATGAATGGATGAATACGGGCCGGAAAAATCTTGTTTTTGGCGTTGGTGTTTAAGGGGATACCGTTGTTTTATTTATAAACACCCTTGTCTTCTGATATCAATTGGAAATGGGAAAACAATCCAACAATCCAGCATGGAAACACTCCTTGAACCTCTTTGAGGGTTTTTAACCTCTCAAAGGGTTTACCCTTTCAAACAATCACACAATCAAACAATCCAACAATCCCCCTTACTACTTCACTCTTCACTTTTCACTACCTTACCCCGGAGACCTTCATTTTCACACCAAATATCTTTTTGGAAGCGGTGATAAAAAGCATATCGAGGTTTTCGCCTCCAAAAGTAACATTGGCGGTCCATCCGGCATCCACCTCTATGTGTTCTATTTGCTGACCGCTTTGATCAAAAACAGTTACCCCCTTTCCGGTGAGGTAGATATTGCCTTCGTTGTCGATGGTCATACCATCTGATCCCATATCTGTAAACAATTTTCTGTTGGACAATGAGCCATCGGGCAAGATATCATAAACATAGGTTTTATCATCCCCAATATCGGCTACATAAAGTTTCCTGCCATCGGGAGTACCGATGATCCCGTTGGGTTGCACAAGATCTTCATCCACCCTGACAATCTTTTGTCGATCTGCCGGGAGATAATAAACATGTTGTCCATCCTGCTGCATTTCAGGATCTCTTGTCCAGTAGGGGCGTTTGTAAAGAGGATCGGTAAAATAGATACCGCCATTGGGGTGCACCCACAAATCATTGGGACCGTTGAGTCTTTTTCCGTTATAATCATCCACCAGAACGGTTACATTTCCATCCATATCAATACTCCAGAGTTGGTTATCCATATCGGAACAGGTAAGCAAATTGCCCTGGTGATCAAAATAGGTTCCGTTGGCCCTTCCTGTTTCATCATGGAAGGTGGTCAGTTCGCCATCAACCGACCATTTATGAATTTTATTGTTGGGTTGGTCTGTAAAATAAACGTTGCCCTTTTTGTCAACCGCCGGTCCTTCTGTGAACAAAAACCCTTCAGCGAGCATTTGAACCTCAGCGCCCGGGGCAATAACAGGTGATTGTGCCATAACTGTAAAATTGAATATGAATAAAAACGATGCAATGGAAACAGGTCTGATCATGGTAAGGAGTTTAAAATGATACAATGGTTAAAATGAATCAGCATTTCAAAATCAAACACCTGCATAAAAAAAATGTTGTGGTGGTTCATAAAAAAGTACAGCCGATAGATTGATAAAAGGCAACCCATAACTGAAAAATACCACCATCCATCAGGCGAAATCATTAATTTTGTAAACAGACGTGTATTTATTCACTTTATCGTACAAAACCATGATAATCTTTTTATACGCTTTGTTGCCTTCGGTTTCTCCTTTACCCGACCACCTGCAGCCAGGGATGATCGTTTTTGAGACCCTGTTGTTCCACATCAGCAACACGATGATGCAGACACTCCCGGAATACTGGCACTTTGTGATCATCTTTCTGATACTCCTGCTGGTGGTTGCCTGGGTTCAGCATCTGATGACAAACAGCAGAAACCGGCGCAAACAAAAACAAGCAGGAGAAAAATCTGAAGAACAGACTTCCATGCCGGTCATGGTATTTATTACTTTTTTAACCCTTATCGTTGCCTTTTCACCGTATATGATACCCGATTTTTTCGGAACAGAGGACATGGAGCAACGGATACCCGATCCTGCCAACTTCAATGAGGTGACCCTTACCGTATATGGCATGGATGATGGAGCGAATGAGACATTCATCATCAAGCAGTTGGGGGGATTGCCCGGTGTGGAATCCGTGATCCCATCCCATGAAGAGCAGGAAGTTGTTGTAGTGTACGACCGCAATATGGTAAACCTGGGTAAGATCGTGCAGGTATTGGAAGATGCAGGTTATACGGTAACCATCAGATGATTCGCCCTAATGATCCGGTTTTTAATGTGTTCACATGCGCTTTGCAAGTCATGACCATCATTATCAACAAAAGACATTGTACATTAAAGATGGCTGCTTACATCATATTCTTTTATTTTTTTTAAACCGACCCAAAACACCCGTTACATCATGGCAAAAAACAATCATTACAGTGCTTTCCTGGCGCGCATCTATGATTCGGTATTGCATATCCCCATCCGGAAGATCAGGCAAACCGTGGCTGATGAGCTTCAGGATGACGAATACAAAC
>CAYMLS010000104.1:6248-14681 GCA_964390665.1 uncultured Bacteroidales bacterium
GATTTATGCTGTGGTACAGGCAATCAACTCAAATATCTTCAACAAAAAGGTTTCGATAATCTGAAAGGTGTTGATTTATCGGACAACATGCTCAGACAGGCATACCGCAACGGACTGGATGGCGTATGCCAGAAAATGGATGCCACCGAAACCGGTTTTGCCGACAATGAATTTGATGCAGCCATCATGAGTTTTGCCCTGCATGAAACCTTTGCCGAAACAGCCAGAAATATCTTTCATGAATCCCAGAGAATTGTAAGACCAGGGGGTAAGATCATTGTTGTGGACTATGGATTTGACCACAAAACCCATGTGTTGGGAAAATTTGCCACCCGTGCCGTGGAAAAATTTGTAGGGGGTGACCACTACCGGAATTTTAAATTTTTCATCCAGACAGATCTGCTGAAAGATATGACCGGCAATATGGCATTGGTTCATGAAGCATCTTTTATGATGGGTGCTGTTCACATGTGGGCATACCAGAATCATCAATCCCCATCTTAGGTTCAAACTAAATGCCTTCCGGGAAATTGTTTTTTGTAATTTAGCGCAACAAATCAACATGGTATAATCAATCACAAAACAATCATTTATGAAAATCGACATTGAAATCAGTTATTCTCCACTGCAAAATGATTTTATCCCTCCCATCGACAGTTTTATTGGCAAACTTCAACATCCTGAATTAAAAGTAATAACCAGCAAGCTGAGTACAATGGTTACAGGTGATTACAACCTTGCCATGACACAAATACAAAATGCCATGGGAGAACTCATGCAAGCCTATCCTTCCGTATTTCACCTGAAAATTACCAATGCCAGTCCTGTTTAAGAAAAAATTGCGTACTTTCAAAAATTATTTCAAAAAAAGCACTTTATCCTTATTTTAAAACCTCAGAAAATGAAATCTTTCACCATTGTAAACCTATTAATACTTTTTACGCTCATGACGACTACAAATTCATGCAACGAACCCACCGGAGAGACCCGGGCAGTGGAAGCCCCATTTTGCCACCATGTTTTTTTCTGGCTCAACAACCCCGATAATGAAAAAGAGCGGGCAGATTTTGAAGCAGGCATAGAAAAACTGCTGGAAATACCCGAGATCAAAGCCTATCATTTTGGCACCCCGGCAGATGTGCCCGAAAGACCCGTGCTCGACAATTCATATACCTACTCCTATGCTGTATTTTTTGAAACTACAGAAGCCCACGACATTTACCAGGATCACCCCCTTCATCTTGCGTTTATAGAAAACAACAAACATTTGTGGAAAAAAGTACAGGTATTTGATTCGCTTTCAAAATAATTCATCATCATGCATTCCATCTTTTCTCTGAAAACAATGGCGGGTTTACTGCCATTTGCCGGCTTGTTGTGCAGTTCCTGTTCCACAAATTCCGGCGATGGCAATACCCACGACAAACCCAATGTTGTGATGATCATGTTTGATGACCTGGGATGGGACGATCTGGGTGTACATGGAAATACATATGTGAAAACCCCGAACCTGGATCAGATAGCCACTGCCGGTGTCCAATTCAGCAATTTTTATGTGAATCCGGTTTGTGCCGCCTCAAGGGCTTCTCTGCTCACAGGAAGGCATTTTCTTCGTACTGGCGTCAGCCATGTTCACGGAGGAAAAGATTTTTTGTCGTTAAACGAAACCACCCTGGCAGAGGTTTTACAGGAAAATGGTTACAAAACCGGTATCTGGGGCAAATGGCACACCGGCGATGCCCATGGGTATTATCCATGGCAAAGAGGTTTTGATGAAGCATACAAAGCAGATTTGTATCAACACCAACATTCTGCGGGGGCATTGAACGGTGAACCCATTGAAACAGAAAAATGGGCAGATGAGGTGATCGTTGATCATGCCATTGATTTTATCACGCGCCATCAGGATGAACCCTTTCTGGCGTATATTTCATCTTTAACACCGCATACACCACTGGCAGCGCCTGACGAACTGATCCTAAAATACGAAAACATGGGTCTTTCCCCAAACCTGGCAAAACTCTACGCCATGATAGACCTGGCAGACCAGCAGATGGGCAGACTGTTTCATACTTTGGATGAACTGGAACTGGCAGAAAACACCCTTGTGATGGTTTTTAGCGATAATGGTCCGGCGGTGAGCCGCCACCTGCTCAGCGATGAAGACCGTGAAATCCGCTACGTAAACAACTACCGTGGTCACAAGGGAGATATCTGGGAAAATGGTGTGAAATCACCTCTTTTCGTTCGCTGGCCTGCTCGGGTGAAGCCTGGTATGACAGACGAACTTGCCGACATAACAGATATTTTCCCAACCTTGCTTGATATTGCCGGTATAGAGTTTCCTTTGACTTGGAAAATTGATGGAACAAGTTTTAAAAATGCATTGCTCAACGAGGAAAAATCCACTAAAACAGCATCTTATAATTACGCGAACAAAGGATGGCCACCATCGTTGATTCCGTATAACCCGGATGGCAATTACAACGAATACATGCCAGTAGACAAAGGCAATATCAGCGCCACCGATCAGGTAATATCGGTTCGTACCCATCGCTACAAGTTTATGATGAACCCCGGTATCGACGGCAATTTCGATACCCGCGACAGCCTTGTGCTGATCGATATGATCAATGATCCGAAAGAAACAAGCAACCTTGCATGGAGCGACCCTGAAACAACCGCCAGGTTGCGCGATTCTGTGATCAACTGGTACAGATGCATTCTTACAGAACAAAATTCTTATGCCACACCGGTACTTCATCTGGAAGAAGAAAGCGATACGCGCCTGAAAGCAACATGGATATCAGACCTTTCGGATGATCTGCTCAATACCGTTACTGCTGTAAAAAAGTGGAGTTCCAAAGAGAGTTGGCTGGAATATGAAGTGGTTTCCAATACAGAAGGAAACTTCGATGTTACCCTCCTGTATCAAAAAGAAACAGCCGGGGCGCCCCGTTGCCAGATCATCACCCCTTTCCAGGTTAAAAACATCACCCTTCAGGGAGAAAACCAATCCACCGCAAAAGATGTTTATTTAGCAGAAGGAAAGAACAGGATCAGGTTTTACATATCCCCCGGAAACGATGGTGCCAGGGTGAATGAAGTATCCTCTGTTGTTTTTCATGCACACTAAATATTGATTATTAAAAAATGACTATGGCAAAAAAAGTTTTTGTATCCGGATGTTACGATATGCTGCATAGCGGCCACGTTGCATTTTTTAAAGAAGCTTCCCAGTATGGCGATCTTTACGTGGGCATTGGTTCTGACCAGACCATCAGAAGTTTAAAAGGGAGAGAGACCGTGAACTCAGAAGACGAAAGAAAGTACATGGTTTCTTCCGTCAGGTATGTTAGCCAGGCAGTGGTCAACAGAGGCTCGGGTCTGATGGACTTTGTGGAAGAGTTAAAAAGCATCCATCCCGATTATTTTATCGTAAATGAAGATGGAGATACGCCCGACAAAAAAGAACTTTGCAGCGAATTAGGCATTGAGTATGTTGTTTTAAAACGTATTCCTGAAGAAGGGTTGCCAGCGCGCTCCACCACCTCCATCCGCAACATCTGCACCATTCCTTACCGGATCGACCTTGCGGGAGGTTGGCTCGACCAGCCCTATGTTTCAAAACTTTGCCCGGGATGGGTGCTGACCGTTTCCATTGAACCCACCATCGAGTTCAACGAACGCTCGGGCATGGCAACCTCTACCCGAAAGAAGGCGGTAAACCTCTGGAACCATGACCTGCCCCTCGAAAAACCCGTTAAACTGGCGGAAATACTATTTTCTGTGGAAAACAAACCCGGCACCAAAGAGGTATCAGGATCGCAGGATGCACTGGGAATCACGATGCCCGGACTAAACCGGTATTACTATGCCAACGAGAACTATTGGCCCGAAAAGATCGAATCGGTGCACGATGAGGATATTCTTTCCTGGATTGAACAGCATATTTATCTGAAAACCCTGTGGCCCCGTGAACCAGGGTACAACGTATTTGAAGGTTCGGAAATAACTGCTGAAAAAGCAAAAGCATTGGCCGATGCAGCAGAAAAATGCTGGGATGCCATCATGGAGAAAGATGTGGAGAAATTCGGAAAATATGTTTCAGAATCTTTTTCCGCTCAAAAAAGCATGTTCCCCAAAATGAGTTCTCCCTCCATACAGAAAATTGTTGAAGATCTGGATGAATCTGTAAAAGGATACAAAATATCGGGCGCCGGCGGTGGCGGATATTTAATTCTGATTGCCGACAAACCGGTAAAAAATGCCTTTGGCATCAAAATAAGAAGAAAAGGCAAAGAAATTTAGAAAAACGAAATATTGTTTTCTATCTCAGGCATTTACCTGCTTTTGATCAGTTTTCCGTTGGTGATCTGACCATCCTGAAGTGAGGCCTGATACATATACATACCGGCATCTAAAAATGACAGGTTGATCTGATGCACCGCTGCTCCCCTTTCAAGGGTATAAACAATTCTTCCATTCATATCAAAAACCTGAAAAGTATCCACGCTTTTGTCAACATGATAAATACCTGACGGGGAAGGATTGGGATACAGATGCAACTGTGGGAAACGGGTTTCGCCAGCCCATACAGGATTGATCTCTTCAAGTGACACATTAAAATTGGCGAGGAATGTCATGTTGTTTACCCCCCTGAAATAAACCCTCACGGCGTTAAAAGTACCAAACCAGTTATACATAAGTGGGATTTCCGAAACAGAGGTCTGATGAATCTCATTGATCCTGTCCAGAATATAGTCATCACCGGGATCGTTGCGTGGAATTGCCATTTGCGAGACCAAAGTGTTCTCTGTTTCCCCTTCAGAAGAAGAGCGCATATATAACGACATCACTTCGGGTTCAATGATCCAGGTGTAATGGAACCAGTTGCCGGTTTCATTCCAGCGCCAGGGTTTATCCGATTTTTTGGTTGCCACATTTACGGGATAATCATCCGCTGATGGCTGCCCGGGTGCTCCCCCGCCCGCTTCAGAACTAAATCCGGGCATCCAGTATCCCCACTCGCTGCTGCTTTCAAACTCACCTTCAGGATCGTGCCCACCGCCATACAACTGAAAACAGGGAGAGCGATGGATATACTGATCATGAGTTTCAGGAACCGGTTCCGGATTGCGCAGGCGAAGGTTGTATTTCGGGCGTCCAAAAGGTGCCTCCAGGTTAAGATCTTCTATGTCTCCCACCTGCGGACCACCTTCGGGGTATTCGTCAACCAATGTGACCACGATACGCCCCAGCTCGCCATAACCCGGATCATAGTCAGTCCAGAGGGCATCAAATTCAACGGTTAGTATCTTATCCGAACGGTCGACCTCTCCTACCTCATAATCAAAACAGGTGGTGGTGCGTAAGGTATTATTTCCATTGACTTCGGGCAGATAAGTAGCGTAATCAGACGCCTGTATGCTTACGCCGATACTCTGGTGAGTTTCACCATGATCATCGGTACGTTCAACCAGTTCGAAACACGACTGAGCATCTGTGTTTTCGCCCCAGATCACCAGCAGGCTCTGATCAATAAATTTTGTCCGGTCGCTAAAATCATCTGCCACCAAAATACTGTCAACAGAAGCATTTACGGATAAAGAAGCCAGCAGGAAAACCAAACCCAAAGGGTACCATTTTAACATCGCAAAAAAGATTTAAAGTGATTATCAGAGCACGCTCATTGCATAAAAGATACAAATCTCATTGCTCGCTGAAAAAAGAATGAGTCCAGTAAAAAAAGTATTTGTCCACAAATTTACACAAATTTACACGAATTTAATTGACTGAAATTCAGCAATATAAAACAAAACAAAATTTACACGAATGTCTAAAAACAAGTTTTTAGACTGTACTCAGGAATTATTTCCATCAGAGCGTTTTCCATCCCGAAGGAAACATGGCTCATCTGAAAAAAGCCGATAGGGTAAAACGCCGGGAAAATCTGAAAAAATCAAGGTTTGGCGCACCAAACGGTTACACCGCCAGGTTCCAGTGTTTTTTTCCCGTAAACAACCTGTTCGTCGCCCGAAAGAGGCAGGTTGTAATTTTGAGAACTATAATTCACCGCTACCTGGAAACCATCTCTCCACTCCACAAACACATACGGGGGAAGATCCATTATCTGCGCACCATTTTTTTGATAAACCGTGTTTAGCAGATCTTTTTCAAGACGTCCATTGTCGCTCCAGACACCTATGTAAGTTACAGACCCTTCTCCTGCATCGCGGTAAACGGCAGCAGCACTTCCCTGATAAAACTGGTCGTCATACTCAGCAAGTATTTCGGTATTGCCCAAAGGTTCAATAATATCTCCCCAGCGATACCATGTGTATTTTTGGTTTCCGGCGCTCACGCTGCCTCTGTATTGAGCGGGTAAATGATCAAATTCACGGATTTCGGCACCAATCAGATCCCATAACGGTTGCTGGTTGAAAGCATTCCACAGATGCCCGTCGGGATTTTTTTTGGCCGTGCGGCAGCTGATGATCAGGTTTCCCCCTTTATTTACATAATCTTCCCACTTTTCAATGAGTGACAAAGAGGTGATCTGATAGGCAGGAACCACCATAAAAGGAAACTCTTCAGGATCAAAAACATCGTCCTGATTCACAAAAACCACTTCGCTGCCCATGCTTTTGAGGGCAGCAAAATAATCATAGGTATGTTGCCAGGGATCGAAATCTTCGTGGTGTCGATGGTTTTCGATGTCGGCCATGTTGTCGTGATCCCAGAAGAATGCAGTTTTCCTGCTTTTTCTGTCTTCCGGTTCTTCAGAAGAGATGCACTGATCAGGCAGATCGGCAAACTCCTGCAATGTCTGTACATACTCGTTACCTCCTCTGGTAACGGTTTCACCATCGGTATCGATAATCCCTTTGTGGGTTTGCTCGCTTCCAAAAAGAGGTTGTTTAAACCGGTATGCACAAACAAACTGATCGTTTAATCCGAAGGAATGCCACAACCACATCCTTACCGCTCCCGGCTGAGGAATGGGATTGAACCGCCCCCAGTTGATCTGGCCGGGTTGCAATTCCATGATCCCGGTATATCCTTTCATTGACTTTGCCAGTTCGGCAGAAAAAGCCAGTTCAAGTCCGCTGCCCAGTCTGAATGCTTTCTCTCCCCCTTCATCATCGAGAAATCCGGAAGTGAGATACATGGTATGGGAAGTAAAATCCAGATCATCACGGTTTCTGAAAGGATCGCTGGCAGGCAAAAACTTAAAATAAGCATAATTGGTTGTGATCCATTGGCTGGGTGAGACCAGTTCGCGCAAAAGGTCGGCCTGAAACCTCAGCCCTTCCGCCAGCCGGTCGGCGGTAAACCGGTGAAAATCCATCAAAGCATGAGGATTGGCACCTTGTGGTGCCCAATTGGCAGAAGGCAGTGGTATCTGTGCAAAATTATTGTAGGTTTGCGACCAGAAAGCAGTTCCCCATGATTGGTTGAGGGCATCTATGTCTCCGTATTTTTTTTCCAGCCAAACCGGAAACTCTTTTTGTGCCTGCTGCGAATAGTCGTAAATAATACCAAAATGAGGTTCGTTGTCGAGTTGCCACCCTGCCACAACAGGATGATCCCCATAGCGTTTTGCCAGTTCGCGAATGATTTTTTCCACATACTGCAAATAAACAGGATGGTTGTGCAGAATATGTTGTCTGGAACCATGCTGCTGCTGGATCATGTTGTCATTGACCTGTAGTATTTCAGGATGTTTTTGGGTGAGCCATGCCGGAGGGGTTGGTGTTGGGGTGCACATGATCACTTTTAATCCGTATTTTCCAGCCAGTTCCACTGCTTCATCAAGCCATTCAAAATCATATTCACCCTCTTGTGGTTCCATTTTGGCCCAGGCAAACTCAGCAAAGTGGGTAAACTGAAAGCCCAGTTCTGAAAGTTTTTTCAGGTCTTTTTCCCACAGATCGCGATCCCAGTGTTCGGGATAATAATAAACCCCTACAGGCATAAGCCCTTCACCCAGTGAAGTGCGAAGGTGCAAGGATGCATCAGGGGAAGTTTGTGAAAAAACAGATGAAACAGAAAACAAAATCAGAAAAGATACAAGGATGACGAGGTTTTTTTTCATTGCAGCGTTTGTTTGTTATCGTTTGTTTTTTTGTAGTTTAGAATCAATGCAGCGAAAATAGACACAATCAACCAATAGCAGTATAGAAATTTGTCTCAAATTGCATGGAATTTCGGGAGATTTTTTGTTCTTTGATTTTCAGTCGTCCGACGAGCTGGAAGTCGTCGGACGACGGTCAACCGGGGTTGATAGGACCGTGGAAGCGGAATTGCAAATTCCGCTTAGCTCTGATACCGTATTTTCCGGGCTAAGCGGAATTTGCAATTCCGCTTGAAACACATTGAATTTGGTATTCAAAGAAATGAATGAACATGCCGACCTTTTCAAGTAACTTC
>CAYMLS010000105.1:0-14658 GCA_964390665.1 uncultured Bacteroidales bacterium
ACGCTTTCTTTATCAAGCACAGATAAAATCGTGGGTTTTCTTGCTGACACTATTTGCAAAGGTAAGATTTATCATCCTGATTCGAACAAGTTTGCAGATAAACACACATAAAATCATTTAATATGGAGTTCGCCCGTATGGACTCAAATTTACATTGGCAGTACTGGTTTTGCAGGCACTTTTTTGTCTTCACCGAACCGGTAAGATCATTTCCTGCATCGGGATGAGAACCTGAGCAAATGGGAATATCCGCATATGCAGGTGACTTTCTGCATGGTTGCACATAGGAATTCCCGGTGATCCTCCCTCATGTCATTCAATAAATTTGCTGTAATGCTGGTGCAATTCGTAAATGGTTTCCACATAATTGACGGGTTCAATCCCTGAAGCATAACCATGCGTTACAAAATCCAGGTTGTAGTATTCGGGGTCAGATTTTCTGATCATGTATTGTTCCACATGATCACTCCAGATGTTGGGGTCGGCATCAAAATGTTCTGCTAATTTGCGGGCATCCTGCACATGTCCTTGCCCTACATTGTAGGAGGCAAGCACAAACTTTTGTTTTTCGAGAGAGTCGGGTATGTGCTCTGTCCAGTAATTATCGAGCCAAAGCAGGAAGTTGACGCCGGCATGAATGCTTTGCCCGGGATCATACGGATTGGATGCGCCAAACTCACGCGCTGTCCGGGGCATCAGTTGCATAAGACCGGTGGCTCCTGCCCAGGATCGTGCGCGGGGATTGAACTGCGATTCGCGATAAACCAATGCAGCCAGAATGCGCCAGTCCCATCCCAACCTGGCGGCACCCTCTCTGAGCAAACTATCGTAAGGAGAAACGGATCCTCCTGTTGAGGGATTAAAATCGCTGGCATAGCGCGACCGGAATGCCTGCCGGTTTTCAAAGTATTTGTTGTAGATCACATAATAATCTGCATGATTCTGCATTTCTTCCAACCATTGGTTGAT
This sequence comes from uncultured Bacteroidales bacterium, assembly GCA_964390665.1. Taxonomy (GTDB): domain Bacteria; phylum Bacteroidota; class Bacteroidia; order Bacteroidales; family UBA7960; genus SKVR01. Next base: position 970 of record CAYMLS010000105.1, read on the forward strand.
CGTGTCGAGCAACAGGGGAGATTCTTTCCTGGCAGCCCATGCCGTTTGTTGAGGCAGACTGATGGGTGTGCGGATATCCACATCCTGGTAATAAGCCGAATGAATATGTGCTATGTTTTCATCCGACACGGTTAACTCGATGGAGTCATTGGCAACGTGCCGTATCAGGTCTTCGGTGGTTAGTCCTGCATCTGCTTCCACAATGTTGATTCGCTCTCCAATTTCCACCGACAGGTTTTCCAACCTCTTGATGTAGGCAGAACCTTTCCGCACATGTATGGTCTTGCCCGATAATTCAAAAGGGCTGCGGATCAACTCATCCTCAATTTCATGAAGTTTCATTTGTCGCCAGTTGTTGGGTTTTCGCTGAACAAGTATCTGCCTGGTAACATTCAGCGGTTCGGTAAAAGCAAGTTTTCTGCGTCTTTCGGATGTGATGGTCAGTCCATAGGCGATCAGGTCGCCCTCGCCTGCCTCAAGCATATCCATCATCTCTTCCAGGTCGTGTGCCAGTATGATCTCAACCTCCATATCCAGATCGCGGGCAAGGAGCTGAAGCAACTCGTATTCATATCCCATGGGTTGCCCACGGTAAATAAAATAGGAAACCGGACCATAACTGGTGATGGCGAACAAGGTGTCGCGGGCCATGATCTCAGGCAGGTCTGCTTTTGCTACCTCTGTTTCCTGTAATTCTCCGCAACTGTTCAGTAAAAGCAGATGAAGCATCAGGATGATAAGGCCTGTGGTTTTGAAGATTTTGAAAAAGTGAAAGTGCTGAAAAGTACCTGTAAACCAGCCAGTAATGTTTATGTTTGCTTTGAATCCCCAAAAAAGGATGCCTTTTGAAATGGGTTTTGTTGATTTTTGTAGAAATATCTTCATGTTCTTCCGTTTTATTTAAAAAAATATCCCTTTTGGTGAAATATGTTTTGCTTTTGAAGCGATGAAGCATCCATAGATGAACATTTACCGGATGATGATCAATGTTCATGAAGTTTACCGGATTTTTTCGGTCTGATAAAGATATGGATTATTGTTGGAAATGGCAAAAGAGAGGGTATTTGTGTATGCACCGATGCAGACTTGTGACTTTGGTTTTGCCAGAGAGAACGGGTTTTATCTTTCTTTTGTCAGAGGCGATCAGTATTTTCCAGAAGGAAAAGTAAAACCGACTGATATACAATGCTATGAGCTATTTATGACATGCTTTTGTCATATGTTTTGTTTTCCTTTGACAGCGATTCCCGATCTGTTTACAGATAAAATATTATATTTTTACAACATAATTTCATGTTTTTTGGTGTCTGTCAGACAGGAGATCTGAATGTGATTGATTAAACCAAAGTATATTTTCGGAATCAACAAACAAGTCGATTCCGAAAAGGATAAAAAACGCATAAGGATTGCGAAAATATAATCTCATATAAACAAACGATTAAAAAATGAAAACTACCCGTCGTAAATTTCTAACTACTTTGGGATTGGCAGGATTAACCGGTTTTGCCCATGCTAATCCATTTGCTGAAACAATGCATACACAGGAGGGAAAAATTCATCGTTCAGGTGTTAAGATAACAGATTTAAAAACATACATTTTACCCCGTGCTATTTATGTACGCATTGAAACCAACACCGGAATAGTGGGATGGGGAGAATCAAGTCCTAACAACAGGCATTTAATTCAGACTTTTATTGAAACGGATTTGCGGGAAATCATCATGGGAGAGGATCCATTCAATGTAGAATATCTATGGGATCAGATGTTCTGGCAGCGGCATGATCTGGGACCTGGTGGGGCTTTGCCATATGCCATTGCGGGCATTGACCTGGCTTTGTGGGATATTAAAGGAAAAATTCTTAATCAACCCGTTTATCGTTTGTTGGGCGGAAGTTACCAAAAAGAGTTTCTTGCCTATGGCGGAATTCCTCTCAGAGGCGGAAATATATCAGTGGAAGAAGCTACCGAAAGATTGCTCGGCCTGGTGGATCAAGGGTTTAAAGTGCTTAAGCTCAGGATGCAGATAAGAGAGTATAACCTGAATCCTGCTGATGATTTTACACTTGAATATTACAGTGCCATTCGCAAAGCACTTCCTGATGATGTGGAATTGTTTGTTGACCCTAACGAAGGGTATACTGCTTATCGTGCCATTCAGATCGGTCGTGAATTGCAGTCGATGGGCATGAAATACTTTGAAAGTCCCTGTCCGCTCGAAAACCATCATGATACTGCAGAAGTGGTAAAAGCATTGGATATACCCGTATTAGCCGGAGAAAAGTGTTATACCAGATGGCAAATCAGAGACCTGATCCTGCAGGCAAACCCCGATGTGATTCAACCTGATGTCATAAAAGCAGGGGGCATCACCGAAATGAAAAAAATGGCTGTGCTGGGTCAGGTTTTCTTTAAAACAATGGCTCCCCATAACACCAAACCTACTTTGGGCACTGCCGCAGCTTTGCATGTGATGGCATCAGTTTCCAATTTTGGTCCGTTTGTAGAGTTTATTGAACCAGACCGTTACAAACCAATTTTAAGCGTGATTGAGAACCCCATAGAGTTCAGAAATGGTAAATTAATCCTCCCTGAATTACCAGGATTGGGATTGGTTGTAGATGAAAAAAGGGTAGAAGAACTTGCCGAATAGATGATTATCAGCCTCTGATTCTCTGAGCAAAAGAACCTTTAAGATTCTTTCACCACACTGAACTTTGAAATGTAATCAGGATCGATGATCACTCCCAGTCCGGGGGCGGTGGGAACCTGTACATAACCATTTTTGCTGGTCAGATCCGATGTTGGGCTCTCCATAGGGATTGATTCGTTGAATCCCTTGAACTCGTGGAAAGGACCTGCATTGGGCAATGCGGAAACAAAGTGCATCATATAAAGAAATCCCAGCCCCGATCCCGAGATATGGGGAACACAGGGTAAACCTTTGCTGGCAGCCATCCGGCTTACTTGCATGCTTCTTATCATTCCTCCAAAATAAAAAATATCCGGTTGAACTACCTGAAGGGCGTCATTTCCTATCAACCACCTGAAAGCATGCATGCTGGATTCCTGCTCTCCTCCTGCAACGGGAATCTGCAGGTTATCTGCAACCGCTTTCGTTTCTTCATACCAGTCAAAGGGCACCGGTTCTTCATAAAAATCAAGGTTGTGCTCCTGCATGATCTGCCCGATCCTTATCGCCTCATCAACGTTGTACGAACCATTGGAATCTGCATAAATGGTCATGCCATCCCCAAATGTTTCTCTCACAAGAGGGATGAGCTTTTCTGAGCGTCCTGCGGGTTTTTCGGGCGCACTCATTCTTCCCCCCACTTTGACCACCCTCTGAGCGGCGAGGAGCCACGATGACCCGCAACGCAAGGATCCTGGCCACGAAAATTATTGGCTTGGTATACAGCAATCTGAGGGTTGTGTATGTCGCCGATCAGTTCGCCAATGGATTTGTTGGCAATTTTACCCAGCATATCGAGCACTGCAAATTCAAGGGTGGCCAAAGGAACCCATAGGGCAAGACTTTGAAGTTTGTAGTTGCTTTTGAAAACATAGAATTCATCCAGTAAGTCATCCCAGTTGCGGGCATCTTTTCCTACAAAGAACGGTTTCACCCTGAGCATAAAAATCGGATGCAGATAAATCATCTGAAAATCATTTGAAACAGATATACCCTCTGCACCATCGGTAGATCTTACCCGGCAAAGGAAGTTGTTGTCGCGACGCAGCAATTCAATGCTTTCAATGATCACCGGACTATTGAAAAGATCTTTTTTCAATACGGGTTCAGAAAGGGCTTTGTCTAAGTGCTGAAAGGAAACCTCGTTTTTTTCACTGGCACAGGATGTAAACGGACTCACGAAAGCTGCACTGCCCAGGGCGCCGGCAGCAGATGTTTTGAGGAAATTTCTACGATTTAGTTTCATGTTTCTGAAATTTGTTTTTTTCTGGTCACCTGGAACATCCTGTTTCGTCATCCTTCTTGTTTATCAAGGGATTTGTCATGGATGTATCATGACAGGTCTTGTTTTTTGCTGATTTGTTTTCTTACATGAAGAAAAATCTTGTTATACGTGCAAATATATCCAATATCCGGTTTTTCTGTTTAAGGAATTTTTATTTTGCCCGGATTTTCTTTTATTACTTTTCATCTTTTTCATCTGTTTGTTGTGTTCTTACCCATCCGTGTCTGCGTGCATTCAGATCCGGGTCTTCACCCATCCATACCCACAATTTAATAAGCCCGTTTTGGTGGGCACTAACCAGGAAACTGCCATCCGCATTAAGATCAACAAACTCAGCGTGGTCTCCTGCCCAAATTTTTGATGCAACCGTAATATTATCAACCCCGTATTTGATGATGTCTTGCACTCTGAAGATATAAATGTAAGGATCTTTCCCGGCATGAACCACATAGTCGCCATTAGGGTGCCATGCTATAGATTCGATTTTTTTTCCTGTATGGGTAAACATTTTGAGCAGCTCGCCCTTTTCCCATTCCCACAGGTAAATATTTCCACGAGAGGTGCCACCCTGCCCCACTGCGATAACATGCTTACCATCAGGTGAGAAAGTCCCACTGGTGAATATGACATAATAATCCGGATTGAGGGTTTGTGCCAATGACCAGTCTTCGGTATTGTACACTTTAACACCGCCATGACCTACAGCAAGCAGATATTTATCATCTTCAGAGAAAAAAAGTTCATTTACAGTATTCCCAAAATCAATTTCTTTGATCTGCTCTCCGGCAGGCATGTCGAAAATCCTGATAAATCCTTTGGTGGTGCCATCCTCCATCTCCATGCGCTCCTCACCGGTTGCCAGGATGGTGCCTTCATGCGACCAGGTAAGTCCGTCAATACCCCGCTTATGCTCCAGAACCTTGAAAACCTCACCCGTTTTGGCATCGTAAACGGTAACCAGGTAATCTTCACTGGCTGCTGCCACCCATTTATTATCAGAAGACCATCCTACTCTTTCGATCTCTTCCTTAGCGTAATCTCTCCATAGCTCAGTGCCATCAGAAGTACGCCACATGATCACCGAGTTGTCATACTTGGTTCCGCTAACAATGAAACGACCATTGGGTGAAAATTCAGCACTTTCAACCGATCCGGGTTCGCCGAGGGCATCGGCAACACGCGCCCAAACGGGTTCAAGGCGTAATTGAAAATTGAGATGTTGTTGGGGTTGTGCAAATGCCACGTAAAAATATAGCGAGATCATCAGGGAAAGCAAAAGTTTTTTCATGTTTAAAAAGTTTAGTAGGTTATGTTTGTTAATGTATTTATCTGTTGTTGATGTTTAAGTGAATTCTTTCATAGTAAAGGTCTCTGTGTAATTCTTTTTGTGTTATAAATCTGCCCAGTCAGGCAATACCCCCATATCAATATCAAAAATTGCGGTTCCGGTAAGGTAGGTGAAAAAAACAACGATGATCACCCCAATGATGTTTAGCAAAAAACCTGTGCGTACCATAGATGGAATGGAAACCCTTTGGGTACCAAAGATGATAGCATTTGCCGGCGTTGCAGTAGGTAGCATAAAGGCGAGAGAGGATGCAATGGTTACCGGAATCATGAAAAGCAGCGGATTGTTGCCTGTGCCCACAGCAAGGGCGGCGTATGCAGGTAAAAGCATTTGGGTGGATGCGGTATTGGAGGTGAGTTCTGTTAAGAATGACATCATTAAAATGATAATAAAAAGAATCCACATCGGATGAATTCCCTGCGCCCAGGTCATGCTTTCACCCAGCCATTTGGCCAGGCCTGAAGATTCAAAACCCATAGCGAGTGCAAATCCTCCTCCAAAAAGCAGCACAATATTCCAGGGTAATTTTTTAGCAGTTTCCCAATCCATAATTCTTTGACCTTCTTTTCGGGCAGGTATTAAAAACAAGAGTATTGCGATGGTAATTGCCGTTGTTCCATCGTTGATCCATGACGATTTTTCGAATAAACCTGCCCATCCGGGCAACAGAAAAGTGCCGATGCTTATATCTGAACGGGTTATCCAAAGAAGCGCCAGGGAGATAAATAGTACCAGGACGATTTTTTCTTCACGACTGGTAGACCCAAGATCCTGATATTGTTTTCTGAATAATTCTTTAGGCAGGGAGGGCCAGCTTTGCTTTGGTTTGTACATAAAGTAAATGATTGTCCAGGCAACAATGAACATACTTACCGTGATGGGTATAGCAAAGAAAAACCAATCCGCAAAAGTAATTTCAGGACTGTCTGCAAACATAACCTGTAAAACCCTCGGACAGATCAGATTCGTGGGACTGCCCACCAATGTGGCCAACCCGCCAATGCTGGCGCTGTAGGCGATGGCCAGAAATAAACCTGTGGCAAAACCTTTGATGGATTTTTCTCCAACAGTTTCGCCCAATTTTACTACCACAGATAAGACGATGGGGATCATCATCATTGCAGTTGCTGTATTGGATATCCACATAGACAAAAAGGAGGTTGCAAACATAAAACCCAGCAATATACGTGCAGGACTAACACCCATAAAGATGAGTATTTTCAATGCAATGCGTTTATGTAAACCCCACTTTTCCATGGATAAGGCCATGATAAAACCGCCCAGAAACAGGAAAATAATATGGTTGAAATAAACAGATGATATCTCACTTCCATTCATGATCCCCAAAAACGGAAAAAGAACTACCGGTATTAAAGCAGTTACTGCAAGGGGTATACATTCGGTGATCCACCATATTGCCATCAATACTGCCACTGCCAGGGTGAGGGTTATTTCAGGATGTCCGGGCTCAAGATCAACAAATAAAACGATGATCAGAAAGGCAATGATTCCCAAAAACATTCCTGTATACTTTGCATTCATAGGGTTTTTCATCTGATTATAATTTTTATTAAATATGTCAGATGGAGCTCGCCAGCAATCTGACTGCATTTTTTACTTGCCGCGCATTATAATCATGGGCGTGTGTGTCAAAATCTTTGTCATGCTCGGTTCATCTGTTTATAATTTGATTAATTCGGTTCTCGTTTTTTCCGACGAGAGAGCTCGCTAACAGTCTGACTGCATGCTTTACCATGCCACGAATTATAATCATGCGCGTGTGTGTCAAAGTTTTTGTCATGCTCGGTTCACGGTTTTAAAACGATATTTGCTTTTTTAAAAGGTTTCTGATCATTCATTTTATTCTTTTACAAACTTCACAGACGTTGTTCTTCCTCCGGCACCCATGATTTTTACCAGGTAAATGCCAGGTGGCAGATCTTGAATGTGAAGTTGGATTTTGTCATGTTTATCTGATGAAACATCTTGCTCTAAAACCAGTTTAGCGATCACGTTGAATACTTTAATGGAATGAGCATCAATGTTTTGAGAAATGTACAAATGGTTGCTGGCAGGGTTAGGATAAATCAGCGGTGAGGTTGATTGATTTTCTTCCATACCCGTAGACAGGATATAGTTAGCCGAAACTACAGCACCCGATGCGGGCATGGTAAGGGTAGTCTCTGCCTGATAAATGTCTTCTATGTATTCGGTATCGCCCGTCCATTGATCAAATTCATAATCAGGTTCAGGGGCATTTGCCTGAATGGCTACTCTGTAGTTCTCCGGGTAGTCACCTGTTCCTGTGCCATTTTCCACAGTCAGACCAAATAGTGCAGGGTTCTCATTTGTACTCAGCTTCAAAACAGGTGGTGGATCTCCTGTTTCATTCTCTTTTGAGGCAAACTTTATCAGGCTTTTGTTCACATGGTCTTTAATTCTTATCACTAAGGTTGCGTGATCTTCCTTGTTTTGTTGCAATAAATCGGTGATATCTACGTCAAAAACTCCGTAATCTCCCCTAAGCAAAGGGTAGGAAATAACGATTATTGTATCTGTTTCCAGGAATGGGGGTTTGTTATTCCAGGTGAGTGTTTCTTCATCCCATGTGTTTTCAGCGAGTAGAATCTCAAATTCAATGGGTTGATGAGATGCATAATTATATCCGAATACGCGAAGAATTGCCAATTCTATAGTTTGTTGGGGCGAATGTTGGGGTATGTCGTATTTCAGGTAAGTGTATCTTATGCTTTCGTTGGATCCACCGGGGTCCCTGTATCGCAGGTTTAGTTCGTCAATGTCTCGTATCCCGTAAATATTATCAGGTTTGTCACTTCTGGCGAAGCTGTCATCTGTTGGAAGATAGTCTGTTGTAATCCATCCGGTCTCTTCTCTGTATGTTGCTTCCAACTCAATATCTTCATCTGGCATTACAAGCGTTGTGGAAATATTGTAAGGATCATCCAGGTGCCGGGTGTCTCCATTCCAGTGAGAAAATTCATAACCTTGCTCAGGGTCATTTGCCATAACAGTGATCTCAGTGTTTTCTAAGTAATTGCCTGATCCGTTTCCCTGGTCAACTGTTAAAGCATACAATGGTAAGCTTTTGTAAGTGGCCGTAATGTTAACCTGTTCTCCGGGCATGGTCACTGTGGTTGATGCTGCAAAAGGGTTGTTTACAGATGCCACATCTCCTGTCCATTGATCAAACTGCTCATCCTGGGGTGCCTGCTCTGCAAAAACGGGTATTGAGGAATTTTCTGTAAATGAACCATCTCCTGTTCCGTTGACAACAATAAGGGGAAAAACCTCTTCTTCTACCGGAACAAATTCAAAATGATCTATTTCAAATCCTTCGCCAATAAAGTCAAGGCGCAGCAGTTGATCTTCACCGCCCGGTGTTACAACCACATCGGTTAGTAAAATATCCTGCCAGGTATCGTTTGACCCCGTAAAAGGGACATCTACCGTGTCGATCACAAATCCATTGAAGGAAAACCTGATCTTATTTTCAGAGTTTTCAGTGCCGGATGAAACACGCAATCTGATGTTATACGAACCTGCCTCTGCCTGGTCAAGGGTGTATTGCAACCACTCGCCGTTTTGCAAAGCAGTAACAGCGTACCCGTTTTCATCTGCTAACTCTCTGATGTCAACGTCATCGTTTCTGTAGTCGCCAGGTGAGTTTCCACTGGTTCTGTCAAAATAGGCAATGTACTGCCCACCTGTATCGAAGTTTTCGGCCTCGATCTTACCCGGCAAAGAATGATTTGAATAAGCGTTTTGAAGGTTTCCCTGGATGAAATCTTTTACCCATACCATGGCAGGGCGCTCACTACCATCTTCTCTGACCATGAATGCATTATCGCGCCACATTGCACCTTCCTTATAACCCCACAGGGTGATTCCTTTAACCGAAGGATGTTGCCACATGGGTGCAAAGATGTCTTTGTATTTGTTGAGCTGACCCTGATCATTGGCAATGTTGATATCAAGTTCTGTGATGTAAATATCGAGACCGGTTTGGGCAATTTCATCCAGCGCACTTTGTATGCCAGCGGCATTCTGACCTTCCAGAAAATGTCCCTGGCATCCAATAGCATCTATTAATCCACGTTCTTTAAGGATGAGTGAAATCTCGATCAACTTTTGTCTTACATTGTTGTTTTTCAATACATCATAATCATTGAGGATAAGGGTTGCATGGGGAGCATACTGGCGTGCCTTCTCATAACTCCATATGATCCAATCGTAACCGGTTTCGCCATTCCCGCCAAGGGCCTGCTTGTAGGGTGGGGGATCTCGTGTGGGCTCATTCACCACTTCGATCATTTTCGTATCCGGGTACCTTTCAGCATAGGCGGCGATCCATTCCTCCACCTCAATCCTGATCTGTTCATTGGTAAGATCGCTTAACCATTCTGGTTGTTGACTATCCCAGATGAAATTGTGTTGCTTATATGGAAAACCATTGTCCATGGCATATTTATAATGTTTGTCCAGGATATCCCACATCATCAAATCCTGTTCAGGTTCTACCAATCCCCATTTTGCAGAATTGTTAGAAGTTACCTGATTAAAATAAACATTGAAATCAGGGTCTGTTATTTGGGTATGACTTAACGTACTTCCCAAAAATTTACCTCGTACCGGGGAGATTTGAGATTTTCCTTTGACGGAAAATAAAAGGCAAACAGATAGCAGGATGATAAAGGTTCTTGTCATGATTTTATGTTTTTTGAGGTTTTTAAACGATGAGAAAATTATGATAGGAAAATCATGTGTAACATAACGAACTTTTTCACAATTAACATTTTAAGATCAGAAAGAAGTCAGGTATCATGAAAAGAGTTGTTGCTCCAGTTGTTGATCACTTATTGACCCTTCCATAAAATCGTTGATCGCTAAGATGGAATGTGCCGATTTGTTTAAAGTCTGACCATAGAGAGATTTTCCGGTTTGCTTTTCATCCATGATACCGGTGATTTGCTCTTTTCTTACCTTTTCGGCATTTTGAAGAGCACGTGCCATTTGAATGATCTTGTCATCAGCATCATAAAAATTGGGTGGGAGGAATTTGGCGTCTGGTTTTACGATCGCAGAGGCATAATGAGCAAATTTATTTTTCATATTTCGTCTTTTCTCCGACATGCGGTTTACCCATCCTATTCCATCGTCAGAGTCTGGTTTGAGGGTATGCGTACGTGTTATGGCACGGGGAACCATAATATTGAGCAGCTCTTCCATTTCCTCCGCCGAAGCCCTGGAGGGATCAAAGTCTGAAAGGGACAGATGTCGCATTACGGTTGCGTCCATGTGTATCCCGGATTGAGACACTGCTTCGGTATCTTTTCCCTCAAAGAAATCAAGAAATGTCGTATGCGTTGCGTTTCTCACAGCCCAACCCATGGCAACTGAAAGTTTGGCCGCGTATTTTTCTGTTTCCTGATTGTTTTTTAGAAATTTGATTAATGTCAGCAATCTTTTATCCAGGGGAGGAAGCACTCCTGCCATTCTTCCCTTGTTGCCTGATACAGTCGGGCGAAAATGGATGTCAGACACTAAAGCATTCCGGGATACCTCGCTCAGTTTTCCCGACATGTAAGTGAGCATGGCGCTGTCCTCAATGATGGATATGAGTGTGAAGGGAACCGGGCAAATGTTCCGGATCGTTGTACTATCAGATATACTTAGTCTCTCTGCCCGCAAAATGGATGGGATAAACATCATTCCGGCAGCTGATAATGAAGTGTTCTTGATGAAATTACGGCGATTTATATTCATGATATATTTTTTTTATCAATTATCTGTACTATGAAATGTTCAGGGTCTTTTATATTCTGTGATTTGGGTTAAAATTCTCGACGGAGTCGTAAAGTTTGGACTTTTCAATTTTACCATCGAAAAACTCGCTGGCGGCAAACAAATAGTTATAACCTTTTTTCAGCGCCTGCGCGTAGTGACTTTGATTGGAAGCCAGATCCAGTGATTCATCCAAATTGATGGAAGGATGTGGTTTGTTGTGCTCCTGTGCGTATCTTACAAATTGTATGATGTGATCGTTGGGGTCATAAAAATTAGGTCTGGTGATGTAACCCATTTGCTTTAAAGGTTCTGGTTCCTCAAAGGCTCTGATATAGATTCTGAGGTCTTCATACAGATCCTGACTTTGTCCAATGATTTTTTCAGCCAGTTTTTCAACATTTTCCTCCTGATCAATAAACACCTTTGTTGTGAGCAATTCATAAAGGATGTAGTGGGTGAAATTATTTTCCAATACATCTGCATTGAGATGTTTCACAGCAGGATGTGGTTTCATATGACTGGAAAGTGTTGCTTCATGGAGATAAGAATAGGGTGAAACGGAGGTTTTTTTACCTCCATCAAACACCTGCCTGAAAACTTCGGCATCATGGTACATTTGGCACTCATCACTATAAAACGGTTCCACATTCAATTCGTCAATAGCATTGAAGAGAGGTTTCATTTGCAGGTCGGCAGCGCGGTGGGTGATCCATCCGATAGCACCAGCAATTTGTTCCAGGGTTTCGCTGGTCGCTTTCCCACTGTGATAGAGGTCACGGTTTTTTTCCAGAATAGGTACAGCAAAAAGATGATTTCCTCTTGAACCACTGCAAAATAATCCACTGTCAAAGGCTTTTTCTGTTGATTCCCTAAAAGCTTTGGTGAACCTGTTTCCTGAGTGTTGTATCATGTTATAGCAGTCTTCATATACTGCTACGTGGGTTAAATGTTCTGACATGATTCGGTCTTTTTAAATTTTTAAAATCAGTTGGTATTAAGAATTTTATTTATCGTTCGTACGAAAACTCGCGATCTTTTTATGTGTTTGCGAGGAAAACGCAGGGTCAAGGTTTGCTATGATCTAAAAACATGCGATTTTCATTGAAAAACAAGATGTGTGTTTTGAAGTTGCCTGTTACATCCTGATTGGCGTTTTCCTGCAGGCATTATTTACGCATGGTATAACTCGTTTTGGCAAAAGCGGGCATGCCCAGTTCCAGACTTCTTTCATGGGGCGAAGATCCACCAACGATTACCTGATATTCGCCTTCTTCAATAACAAATTCACCTTCCATGGTCACTGATTCCATTAAATCCGGGGTAAGGGTAAAAGTTATTTCTTTACTTTCTCCGGGTTTTAGTGTTACCCTTTGAAATCCCTTCAATGAATAGAGTGGGTTCTGATAACCTTTGTCAGGAAGGGTAAGATAAAGTTGAACAACTTCATCTCCTTCGTAATCTCCTGTATTGGAAACCGTTACTGTAACATCGGCATTTTCTCCGGATTTCAGTTCATCGCTTTGTAACTGAATATCCCCGTAAACAAAGGTTGTGTAGCTCAACCCGTATCCAAAGGGATACATGGGTTTGGCACTCATGTAACGGTAAGTTCTACCCGGCATATCGTAGTCATCGAATGGAGGCAGTTGATCAATGGATTCAGGAAAAGTCAGCGGTAGTCTGCCGGATGGGTTTACATCTCCGAAAATCACGTCAGCAACTGCATTTCCGCCTTGCTCGCCAGGATACCAGGCAAGTACTACGGCATCTGCAATTTCGTGTACTTCTTTCAGATTCATGGGACTACCGCCCGTAATAACCACAACAATGGGTTTATCATTGTCTTCCCTCATGCGTTTGAGGAACTCGATCTGGTTTGGAGGGAGGTTGTAATCCAGACGATCTCCTTTGTGCGGTGAGGCGATGGCTTCACCTTCCTCGCCCTCGATCATGGGAGAGATACCCATAACCATAATGGAAACGTCTGCCTGCTTGGCGTCCGGACTGGTCCAGTCGATGGGGTTGATGTTAGGACGGTCGAGCATAAAACCTTTTTTGTACTGGATCATGCATCCGGGTGCCACCTTCGATGCCAGTCCTTCGAGGATGGTAGACATGTTGGGGCTTACACCATAATAGTTCCCAATTAACACCTCCACGTTGTTGGCATTGGGTCCCAGTACAAAAACCGAGCGGGTGTCATGAGCAAGGGGCAATACGCCATTGTTTTTGAGCACAACGATGGATTTTTGAGCCACTTCCCGTGCCAGTTCCTGATGTTGTGGATTGTTGATCACATCGGTAGAAATTGCTGAATAAGGGTTGAGTTCATAGGGATCAAAAAGACCCAGTTTAAACCGGGTATGCAGCAGGGTAGTAAGTCTTTCATTGATGAGATCTTCACTCACCAAACCCATTTTAACTGCTTCGGTCAGATGCGGGTCGTAAGTGCTTCCGCAGTTGAGGTTAACACCAGATTTTACTGCCATGGCAGCGGCCTGTTCGGGTGTTTCAACCACGTTGTGACCGTCGTAAAAATCGATGATACCCCAGCAATCGGA
>CAYMLS010000106.1:0-14481 GCA_964390665.1 uncultured Bacteroidales bacterium
CGAAATCTAATCATGCGCGTGTACTTCGACATGCTCAGTAGAACTGTGTCAAAATTTTTGTCATGGTTGGGTTCATGATTTTTTGAATGCCAACTTTTAAATCAAAAATACTATGTTGTGATTTGCTTTCAATTGGTTCTTTGACGATATTTGCCACAACTTGAAAATAATATGGATTTGGCAGACAATGGTTGTGATTTGCTTTCAATTGGTTCTTTGACGATATTTGCCACAACAAAAACAACTCAACATAACAAAGGATTTGTTAAAAGAAAAGTTGACAAAATGATAGAAGAAGGTTTAATTAAAGGTGCAGTAATAATGGATATTAACGGAATCCTTATTTACAGGAACCCCTGAAATACATAACCGGATAACACTATTGTAAAACAATGTTACCCGGTCAGAGGTTGGTCCCGGCCACGCAAGCCTGAACAATGCAAATATAACACGATTTAATCACAATTCAAAACCCCTTTATATTCAGTTGTGATTTGCTTTCAATTGGTTCTTTGACGATATTTGCCACAACCTTTTAAATGATGATCAGATAAATGGCATTGCAAAGCAATCCATAAAAGTCGGATACTTTTAAAAGGTTACTATTATAAAATCTGATAGAAGCAAAGTTACATCCCAAAACCCTTAAACAGAAAAAGGTTTTACTCCTAAGAATAAAACCTTTTTCTGTTGCGCCCGGACCGCAGTCCCGGCTATTTTGAAACACAAATATAACACCATTTAATCACACATCAAAATCTTTTCAATCAACGCAAGACTGGATTGATTAGAAACGAAGATTTAACCAACTAACCTGCCATGTCAGACCTTTTCAAAATCCCAAAACTTTTAAAAAGGTGTAACGCGTCAAACCTCCAAAAAAGAATCAAAAACGCTGATGCTGTCATTGAATTTAATGACAGGAAAAGGTTGGTGGTGGATTTTAAAAAAACAGGCATTCTCTTTTTTCAAATAGTATTAAAGACTCAAGTTAGCAGGCAAAGTATGCTGTAAAAAAGTTGGATTCTGATTGTCCTTTTGGTTACGATGATTTAGCAAATGAAGATAATCTGAAAATGAAAAGGGCCGGTTTGCCGTACGTTTTTATTTTTAACCCTAAAGGAGATTTAATTTTAATGCAGCGTAAGTACCAGAAATACAACTGCCGGTAACCATTTGCATGTTTACCGGCAGAGGCCCGTCTGGGCTCGCAGGCCCTAACTGAAGAACAAATATAACACCATTTAATCACACTTCAAAACCTTTTAAATCAACGCAGGACTGGATTGATTTAAAACAAAAGTGTGAACAGCTTACCCGCCAGGCACCACAACTTATGAACCAGACTGACCTTTTCAAAATTACAAAACTTTTGAAAAGGTGCAGCATGGGTTCTGTCCCAATAAAACAAGAATTAAAAATATCTGAAATTAAATTTAGCACAAACGTTTGTTCTTTTAAAAATTTATCAGATATTTGTATGCTGTAACATCAATAACGAACTTTATTGAATGATCATTCTCAGACCAATGCTGAACACTTATCCTGAAATTTTGTGACCAGACAAGTAAAAAATATCAAAGAACTCTCGTCATTGCTAAATCTATCTGTTTCAACAGTATCAAGGGTACTCAACGGAAAAGGCAATGACTTCCGCATCAGCGCATCCACACAAAAAAAAGTGTTGGAAATGGCTGATCTTTATAATTATGCCCCCAACAGAATTGCAAGAGGTTTAAAATTGGAAAAAACCGACACCATTGGCTTGATCATTCCTGATGTGGGCAATCCCTTCTTTGCCACACTGGCACAAAAAATAGAAATACAATTAAGATCTCAGGGGTTTTCACTTATCCTTTGCGATACCCTTGATGAAACTTCTCTGGAAAAAGACCTTCTCTCCTTGCTGATGCATCAAAAAGTGGATGGAATGATCATTTCTCCGGTAGGCTTAGAGAGTGAACACATTGAAGAAATTGTTTTCGGAAAAATTCCCCTGGTTTTAATGGATCGTCACTTTCACAATACCAGGATACCCTTCGTTACCAGCGATAATTACCATGGTGGTAAATTGGCAGCTGAGCACTTACTTCCAACGGACACACCAACATAGCCTGCATTCAGGGCATCAGGGGAACAGCTGCCAACACAGAAAGATTGGCTGGCTTTTGTGATGTTTTAATGAATAATCATATATACCTTGATGATTCCAGTTTGCCAGGGAATAATTTTTCCGGGGAAAACGGGTATAAAGAAACACTGAAATTAATGAAACAGGATTGCCCGCCCACAGCAATTTTTACACTGGGCAACCTGATCTCACTCGGATGTATCAGAGCATTGAATCAATTGAAATTGAAAATACCCGGTGATGTTTCTTTGCTATCTTATGATGAACAGATTTATTCTGCGCTTTTAGCTACACCCATGACAACCATCGCTCAAAATACGGAAGAAATGGCCAAAAAGGCAGTGCAATTGCTGATTGATCAAATCAATAGCAAAAAAACAAACGATTATCCCGGTATCAGGATAAAACCTGACATCCTGATAAGAAAATCAGTAAGATCATTGAATCATAACGGGTGACAAGGAATCTGAATTTTTGCACCACTCCTCCTTTCTGCAAAAAAATAGCAGAACAGAACAACCCGATTCCGACATACTATTTTCATACATCGAAAGTATGAATACATTGTGAGAGATAACGACAGGATATTGATAGAAAGTTTTTTAATTCGAATCTTATGCCCTTGTGAAGGGCAGGTACTAATGTTTAAAAAAACCAATTACAAATTTTCATTTTCATGTAAAACTTATTTGCTATGGTAGTTATTCAATCTTACGGATGGGCAGTATTTCTCGCCTTTATCACAATGTTATGCTGGGGATCATGGGCCAATACACAAAAACTTGCAACAAAAAAATGGCCTTTTCAGCTGTATTACTGGGATTATGCACTGGGTGTTTTTTTACTTTCGCTGGTGTTGGCGTTCACCATGGGCAGTCAGGGCGATCAGGGACGAAGTTTTTTAAATGATCTGGCGCAGGCAGACTGGAGCGCTTTGGGTTCGGCATTGCTGGGAGGTGCTGTTTTTAACATCGCCAATATACTTTTGGTTGCTGCCATTGCCATTGCAGGTATGGCAGTTGCTTTTCCCATTGGTATTGGTCTGGCACTGGTGCTGGGAGTTCTTATCAACTTTATTTTCACACCATTGGGAAATCCGGTTATCTTATTTTCAGGAGTAGGATTGGTAACCTTAGCCATTGTCATAAATGCGCTTGCTTATAAAAAAATACCCGGGCAAAACACACAAACCACCACCAAAGGAATTGTAATATCACTTGTGGCGGGTTTGCTGATGAGTTTCTTTTACAGATTTGTTGCTGCATCCATGGTTACAGACTTTATAAACCCCGAACCCGGGAAATTAACTCCGTATACTGCATCGGTGGTATTTGCCCTGGGATTGGTTATTTCCAATTTCCTGTGGAATACAATTTTTATGTATAAACCGCTGACGGGTGAAAAAGTAACCTATGGCCAATATTTTAAAAACGGGGATACCCGGTTGCATCTCATTGGAATTTTAGGCGGCGTGATATGGAGTATCGGGATGACCTTTAACATTATTGCTGCAGAGCAGGCGGGTTTTGCTATTTCTTACGGACTCGGACAAGGTGCTACTTTGATAGCCGCCCTTTGGGGTGTGTTTATATGGAAAGAATTCAAAAATGCCAAAGGTGTGACCGGATTGCTCACCGCCATGTTTCTCTTTTTCTTTGTAGGGTTGGCACTCATTATTGCATCGCGTCTTTATTAATCGAAATACAGGATAAAAACCTCAATCTCAAAAATCATGAGCAAAAATGTAGTTGTAATAGGAAGTTCCAATACCGATATGGTGGTAAAGGTGCCACGAATACCCAAACCCGGTGAAACCATCATGGGAGGAGAATTTCTGGTAATACCCGGTGGTAAGGGAGCGAACCAGGCAGTAGCATGCGCCCGCACGGGTGCCCAAACCACTTTTATAACTTGTGTGGGCGATGATGCCTTTGGACCACAGTCCATCGAAAATTACAAAAAAGATGGCATTGACACCTCCTTTATTAAATTGCAGAAAGGAGTGAATTCGGGTGTTGCGCTGATCAATGTGTCAGAAGATGGAGAAAACAGTATTACTGTGGCACCTGGGGCAAACAGTTACTTGTTTCCTTCAGATATAGAAGCATTATCTGATATGATCAGAACAGCGAAAATTATCCTGGTACAACTGGAAATTCCAATGGAAACGGTTGAAACCATTGCTCAATTGGCCGGGACTTTCCAAATACCTTTCATCCTGAATCCTGCCCCTGCTGCCAAACTTTCAGATGATCTGCTGAAAAAGATCTCTGTTATCACACCCAACGAAACAGAAGCTGCTTTGCTGGTATCAGAAAAAGATACCGATGAACCGGATATCTCTGGCATGGCCAATGCTCTTTTCGGCAAAGGCCTGGAGACTGTGATCATAACGATGGGAGGCAAAGGTGTTTACCTGAAAACAAAGCAATACGATGAAGCAATACCGGGATACCGGGTAAAAACCCTTGATACCACAGCTGCCGGCGACATTTTCAATGGCGCACTGGCAGCAGCACTGGCTGGTGAAAAACCCATAAAAGAGGCCATCGGTTTCGCCCAAAGAGCCGCCGCAATTTCTGTTACACGCATGGGTGCGCAACCTTCCGCTCCCTATCTGAAAGAGATCATGAGTTTTAAGCAATGATCTTTGTTCCAAAACCTGTTTTTGGAAATTCGTACTATTTTGATAATTTTACAAACCAATGTTTCTCTTTTACACAGTGTCTGCAATAAAACTCTTGATTTCCTTATCTGCTTGAGAAAAAGAGCATCAGGTTCAACCCGGCAATTGACGGTTTCCTGCAAGTAAAACAGATTTTTTTAATTTCCAGACAAAAATACTTTTGATCCTCATACAACTTTGAAACAGATTTTAATTTAATTTGCAGCATATGAACAATCAAACATTTTCAAAAGCACTTTTTCTGCTGTTTTTCTTTATTTTCGCCAATTTTGCGCAAACCTTTTCACAAACTCCTGTAGAAAGGCATGGGCGTTTAAGTGTTTCAGGAAATCAAATCGTTGGCGAACATGGCGCTCCGGTCCAACTGATGGGAATGAGCCATTTCTGGTCGGTATGGGGCGCACAAAAGTACTACAATGCCAAAGTGATCAACTGGCTGGTAAAAGACTGGCAGATCGACCTTATCCGGGCCTCCATTGCTGTGGAAATCAATAACGAAGGAGAAGGAAACAAAGGGTGGAAACTGAATAAAGACGGGCAATACAAATTGGTGGAAACAGTTATTCAGGCCGCTATTGATAATGGTATTTATGTATTGATAGACTGGCATACCCATCATACACACACCGATGCTGCGATGGAATTTTTTGGGTTTCTTGCTGAAAAATACGGGCAATATCCTAACGTCATTTTCGAAACGTTTAATGAACCCGTGAAGCAATCCTGGGAAGAAATTAGTGCGTATACCAACAAAGTTACAGCTGCTATACGCCCCCATAGCGAAAACCTTATTATTGCAGGTACCAGACAGTGGAGCCAGCTCGTAAACGAACCGGCAGACAATCCGTTGCCTGATTTAAATACAGCCTACGCTCTCCATTTTTATGCAGGCACTCACGGGCAGGAATTACGGGAAATTGCGGACTATGCCCTTTCCAAAGGCATCGCTCTTTTCATTACCGAGTGGGGTACATCACATGCCGATGGCGGCCGGGATATGATCGTACATAAGGAAAATGCAAAGGAGTGGATCAAATGGGCATTGGAAAATAACCTGAGTATGGCTAACTGGTCCATTACAGATAAGGAAGAGGCTTCCGCTGCATTGCAACCCAATGCGCCTGTTGAAGGCCAATGGGATAAGGAAAAACATCTCTCCGAATCAGGAAAATTTGTAAGAGAACAGATCATCAAAATAAATAGTGAAAAATATGAACAATAGATCATATCGTCGTAAAATTTCATTTTCTGCTCTTTGCAAGACACAAAAAGTAGGAGTTTTCTTGCTGACACTATCTCATTACCCTGCTATGCAAAACAAACCGATCACCAGGACGCTGTTTTTCTTCACCTTTATTTTGTTATTGATGGGATGTAACAATGTTATCGAAAAACCTGCAAAAATTATTTTTGATACCGATTTTGGGGGCGATGCCGACGATCTTGGGGCCCTGGCCATGCTTCACAATTTTCACAACCAGGGCGAGTGCGAATTGCTTGCCATCATGCTTTGGAATACAGAACAATACACTGTTCCTGCAACCGATGCCATCAATCGCTACTACAATAATCCTGAGATACCCATTGGCGTTCGGTCTCATGAAACTTTTGCACTCCACTGGCAGCACGCCCGCCCCATTGCCGAAGCCTTTCCCTACGAACGTAACAACAAGAATGCGCCACTGGCAGTTGATCTTTACAGAAAAGTGCTTGCAGAACAACCCGATGAAAGTGTGGTGATCGTTACCACAGGCCCGCTGGCCAACATCCGCGAACTGATCCTTTCGCAACCAGATGATTATTCCCCGCTTACAGGCAAAGAACTGATAGAAAAAAAAGTAAAAGAGTTTTCGGTCATGGGCGGGCAATTTCCTGAAGGTGAAAACGAATGGAATTTTAATGGCAACATGCCCGGGGTAACCAAATTTGTACTGGAAAACCTGACTGTACCCATCGTTTTTTCAGGCTACGAGATTGGCCTGAAGATCCAAACAGGGCCTCGTCTTGTGGAAGCAGGAAAAGATTCACCGTTGTATGTGGGATATAAGTACTTTAGCGCTCATGCATCCTGGATGAAAGAGTATTATCAGAAAGGAAAAATCACCCCAAATGCAACATATGACCAAACATCGGTGCTATACACAGTGCGTGGAGGTGTGGGCGAATACTGGGATCTGGTGGAAAACGGTATTTGTGTTGCTGATAGTACCGGGGGGAATACCTGGAAGGAAATAAACGATCGGCCCACAAACCACTCCTATCTTGTATTAAAGAAAGAGCCGGAAGAAATGGCCGAAATCATCTATTCATTTATGCTGAACGATTTTTGATTTTCATTCAGATGTCACGCCCGTCATCCCGTGACTTCTGATCGTTAAAGATGCACAAGGAAAGGATGGTAAATCCGGGAATGTTATTAAAAAGCGGTCATGGGGTGAAACACGAAACAATTCAACAACAAACAATGAAACAATGAAAGCAATCCTAAGAATGTACAACATGAAAGTTATAGTCCCTTTCTGGCTGGCATTGATCATCTTTGCCGGTTGCGAAAGCCAGAAAACACAACCCACTGACCTGGTAAACATGTTTATCGGCACCCTGGAGCGTGGCAATACAGTAGCCTCAGCAACAGCCCTTTTTGGCATGATCAGTTGTGGCCCCGATAATGTTTTTACCGAAGGGGTGGACGAATACACCTCACGCTCTGGTTATAACTGGGAAAAAGATTCCATCAGGGCATTTTCCATGACCCATGTGAGCGGATGGGGCTGTCATGGCGCTCTGGATATTCCGGTAATGCCAACAACCAAATCTCCCGGCAAAAGTCCGGTGTACGATCAAAGGGCTTATGCTTCAGCCTTTTCTCATGAGCGTGAGTCTGCTCAACCTGGCTATTACCAGGTTTTTCTCGATGATTATAAAACCGGTGTACAAATCACTTCTTCCGAAAGGTCTGCTATCCTGCAATTTGAATACCCGGAAAATCAGCAGGCTAATCTTATCTTTTCACCCACCCTGGCAGCCAATGGAATTACGGGCGCTGAAATATCCATCGATGCCTCCAGCAACCAGGTGACTGGTTGGGCAACCTCAGGTGGATTTTGCTGGAGAGACCCCAACGACTATGATTATACCGTGTATTTTGTAGCCAGATTTAACTCCCCAATCAAAAACCATGGTATCTGGGAAAACCAGGCTATTCGTCATGATGCCGCCTTTGCAAAAGGCGACTCCATTGCCGCATGGATCGCTTTTGGAGATGCGTTGGATAAACCTGTGGAGATGCGTATTGCCATCTCATTTGTAAGCATCGGCAACGCCATCGAAAACCTGGAAACCGAATTGACCAACCAAACATTTGCAACGGTTCGCGATCAGACTTCACAAAAATGGAACGATCTGCTCTCAAAAGTAGAATTAAACTCACCCGATAACGACCTGAAAGTGATCGGTTACACTGCCCTTTACCGCAACCTGCTGCATCCCAATATCTTCAATGATGTAAATGGCCAGTACCGTGGTTTCAACGACTCGGTTTACACCATGCCCGCAGGCCACAACAAATATGTCAACTTCTCCACCTGGGATACTTACCGCACATCGGCCTACATTCAGGGATTACTGGCACCCGACAGGGCCGCTGACATGATTGAATCGCTCTATCTTGATGCCAACCAGGGCAACCCCGCCGGGCTCACCATCTGGGGCTACTTCAACAATGAAACCTGGGTAATGAACGGCCACGGATCGGTGCCACTCATTGCCAATATGTATGCCATGGGTGCACGCAACATCGATCTTACAAAAATCAAAAATGAGATGATAGAAACGGCAGACACAAAATACCGCAATGGCAATGAGTACATTAAATACGGTTTTGTCCCCGACAGGCCCGCACCGCATAACTATTCCGTTTCTCAAACACTGGAATACTCCATCGGCGATTTTGGACTGGCACAGATATGCCTCGCCGATAATGACATGGAAAATTACGAACGCTACCTTGCCCGTTCGCAAAGTGTGTTTAATCTGCTCAATCCGCAAACAGGCTATCTGCAAAGAAAAGAAACACTGGGGAATTGGGTGCTTCCCTTCGATAAAGCTGAAGAAAACGGTTTCAACGAAGGAAATTCGGCCCAATACACCTGGAATATTCCCCACAATATGCCTGAATTGGTAAATAGAATTGGTGGTCCGGAAAAAACCATTGAAAGACTCGATGAATTTACTTCTCAAATTTTACAGGATGGCTGGAACGTGAACAAACCCCATTACTGGCCGGGCAATGAACCGGGATTTGCGGTTCCTTTCGTATATACCTATGCCGGTGCACCCGAAAAAACACAGGCTTTGATCCGCAAGGTGGTTTCCGATATCTTCCGCAATGCGCCTGATGGAATGCCCGGCGACGACGATCTGGGTGCAACATCAGGAATGAGTTTATTCTTCACCCTGGGCATGTATCCTTTGAAACCCGGAGTTCCGGAGTTTTGTCTCACCGGGTCACTTTATGAGAGTGTAAACATCAAACTGGATAACGGTTCAGAAATCAAAATAACAACAACTGGCGATCCATGGACCACCATAAAATCAATAAAGGTGAATGGTGAAATATTGGAAGAGTCATTCTTGAATATTGCCCATATCATAGAAAAACCGGGAAATATCAGGATAGAATATGAATATTGAGTCGAAAGTCGAAAGTCGAAAGGTCTGCTTGTCACCCCGTGACTTTAGGATAGGTGCTTGTCACCCCGTGACTTTTGGGTAATTAAAAGAATTAAAATTATGATAAACCAGATAGTGATTATAAATAGCGGTCACGGGGCGACTTGAGCTCCTAAAGAATGGGCACTTCCAGTGACGGGGTCACTGGAAGTGGCCCCGTCACACTGCAAATTAAACCAGAACAAACATAATAAACTCATGCCGAACATTAAATTGCACAAAGCATTATTTCTTGCGTTTGCCCTTGTTAACCCATTTGTTACCTTTTCACAGGATACCAATCCCCAAAACCGATGGAGAATTGTAAATGAAAAAGCAATCGTGTGGGATGTGCATAATGAAAGTCAGTTGCCCCATTCCGACGATATAGAAGTGGCCGGACAAAAAGTTGCATCCATCATCAAATATGAAGTAAATGAACAAAAGAGACTGGAAGTAACCCGTGACCTGATTTTCCCCCAACTGCGCCGTTTTGTGCGAACATCGGAACCCGATTGGTTTGAGTACCGGAATTACCTGCGTTATCAATACACCGATGAGTTTTTACCTGTAATTATTGCAGCTGATCAAATTCTTGACCCAACCCTTGATTCCGTGCGTATTGACGGGAAACTCAATTTTTACCACACCCCGGAAAACGGAATCCAGATTATTCGCAGTTTCTTCCCATCCATGACAGAGCGCTCGCTGGTGGAAAAAATCACACTGGTAAACATGGGTGCTGATGAGCGCAATATTTTCATTGGTAATAAAGAGTTCGCTCACCATGAAAAGGGGTTGCATGGCGGTTATACCATTTCCATTTTTAGCGATGCTGAAGAAAACATTTCTTTACAGCTTGGCGAAAGCTATTCTTTTGGGGTTTATTATACGGCTGCCATGAATACCGAACCACGTGTGCAGCAGAACTTTGCCGGAGCCGAAAAGCAAAGAGACGATTTTCTGGACTACGTGCAGCAGAATCTTTTACTCACCACACCCGATCCTGTAATCAATACCCTCTTTTACTTTTCCAAGATCAGGGCAGCCGAAAACATCTTCGACACCAAAATGGGACTGGTTCACTCGCCCGGTGGTGGAAATTACTACGCAGGCATCTGGGCCAACGATCAGGTGGAGTATTCAGGCCCCTTTTTCCCTTACCTGGGGTATGAAATCGGAAATACTGCCGCTCTCAATGCCTATCTCCATTTTTTGAAAAATATTCCACCAGAAGGTGAGTTTATTAAATCTTCCTTTGAAATGGAAGGTGACCTACCCTGTTGCTCCAAAGACCGGGGTGATGCGGCCATGATCGCCTATGGCACATCGCAGTTTGTGCTTGCACTCGGGGATAAGGTTACTGCTGAAAAGCTATGGCCCCTGATCGAATGGAGCCTGGAATATAACCACGGAAAACTCAATGAACATGGCGTGGTACTGTCGGATACCGATGAAATGGAAGGCCGGATACCGACCGGAGAGGCCAACCTTTCTTCTTCATCATTGTATTATGGAGGATTGATAAATGCTGTAAAGGTAGCTGAAATGCTTGGAAAGCCCCGCCGTATGATCCGCGAATACCAAAAAAGGGCATCAGACCTGGAAAAAGCGATCGAAAACCATTTCGGTGCTACCATAGATGGCATCGAAACATACCGTTATTACGAAGGCCACGAAACTTTCCGCCACTGGATATGCTTGCCATTGGTAATGGGAATTGATACCCGGCTGGAAGGAACACTCACTGCATTATTTGACAAACTTTGGACAGACAATGGAATATTGGTTGACCCTGATCAGAATGTTTTGTGGGACAGGGGTACCCTTTACGCCTTCAGAGGTGCTTTTATGGCTGGTGCAGCCGACCGTGCCCTGGAGCGACTTCTCCCCTTTTCGCAAACACGTCTGTTGGGCAACCGTGTCCCATACGTGGTGGAGGCCTATCCTGAATATGGAATGCGGCATCTTTCAGCCGAAAGCGCCCTGTATGCAAGGGTTTTCACCGAAGGGATGCTGGGAATCGTGCCTCTGGCAACCAACAAGTTCGAACTAACTCCCAATATCCCAACCGGTTGGAACACCCTGAAAATAGGAAAAATGCATATACTACAGACTGTTATTGATATTGAAGTGATTAGAACCGGTAACCAATTTCAAATTAAAATATTCAACAACGGTGAATTAATTAATCAGTATCAGGTCAATAATGGTGAAACAATGGTCGTAGAATTGAAATAAAATCTTTTTCCAGTGACGGGGTCACTGAAAGTGGCCCCGTCACCTCCTAACGATTAAACAAATAAACAATTCAACAAAAAACCAATGACTCCAGAACATCACATCTACAACTACCTCAACAAAAAAGACAAACCCGTAGTGGCCGACATTATCATTGGCTTTGGCCATTTTGATATGAACATTCCCAAAATGTGCTGCGAGTTGTATCTTCAGGGATTGGGCAAAAAGATCATTTTTACCGGGGGTGTGGGAGCAGGGAGCGCCGACTTCAAAAATCCCGAAGCCGTTGAATTTCTGCTTTATGCAACCAAACACTTTCCGCAAATTCCGGCGGAGGATATTGTGGTAGAAGATCAATCAACCAATACAGGTGAAAATATCCGATTCAGCATGCAGTTGCTGAAGAGTCATTTCCCCGATTTCAATTTTGATCAGGGTGTTAATTCAGCCATACTGGTGGCAACTCCGGCACGTCAACACCGTGTTTACCTTACGGTTTTGCAGCATCTTCCACACATAAAGCTGATCAACCTACCGCCAGAATTATCCTATGAAGAGAATGTGGAAATTTTCAATATCAAAAAAGAAGATTTTACCAAACAACTAACCGGCGAAATATACAGATTGCTGGAATACCCTACAAAGGGGTTATGTGCCCCGGTTAACGTGCCACAAGACATAATAGATCATTATAAAAAACTCACAAACCCTTAGCTTACAAACTCTTAACTCACATTCCCATGCAAAAAAACCTACTACTTATTCTCATGCTATCAGTAATAATGATATCGGCATGCACACAATCAGGAGATACTATGAAACAACCATTAACAGACGGTGAAATGATCACCCTGTCGAAATCAGAACTACAGGATAAGATAAAAGGCGGCTGGGCAGGTCAGGTGATCGGATGTACCTATGGCGGCCCCACCGAGTTTCAGTTCAACGGTACCATGATTGGCGATCATGTGCCCATTCCCTGGGACGAAAACCAAATGCTATGGTGGTACGACAACTCACCCGGATTGTACGATGATGTTTACATGGACCTAACCTTTGTGCAGGTTTTTGAAGACCATGGGCTGGATGCACCTGCCGAACTTCATGCACTGGCTTTTGCCAATGCCGAATACCCGTTATGGCATGCCAACCAGGCTGCCCGCTACAACATCCTGAATGGGATTATGCCCCCGGCTTCGGGCCATTGGAAAAACAACCCCCATGCCGATGATCTTGATTTTCAGATTGAAGCCGATTTTGCAGGGCTGATGTCGCCGGGAATGATCAACTCGTCAAGCGAAATAACCGATAAAATAGGGCACATCATGAACTATGGCGACGGCTGGTACGGCGGTGTATTCGTAGCGGCCATGTACACACAGGCCTTTGTAAGCAATGATATTCAGTTTGTTATACGTGAAGCCTTGAAATCGTTGCCACCCGAAAGTCGCTACTACCAAACCATAGCCGACGTATTGAAATGGCATGAAATGTACCCCGACGACTGGAAAGAAACCTGGTTTGAGTTGCAGAAAAAATGGACAGCTGAAAAAGGATGCCCCGATGGCGTTTTCAAAGCCTTTAACATCGATGCAAGCATCAACGGAGCATATATTGTACTTGGTTTGCTTTACGGAAACGGCGATTATGGTAAAACCATCGACATCAGCACCCGTGCAGGCTATGATTCTGACTGCAACCCGGCCAATGCTGCCGGCATACTGGGCACCATGCTGGGCTACAGCAACATTCCCGATTACTGGAAACAGGGAATAGATAAGGTGGAAGACAGAAAATTTGTATTCACCGATTTGTCGCTGCTCAATGTTTATGAAGTAGGCTTCAAACATGCCCTTGCCATGATTGAAAGAAATGGCGGCAAGATCAACGAAAATGATGTGGAAATAAAATACCAGTCAGTGGTGCCGGTAAGGTTTGAAGAATCGTTTGCCGGATTGTATCCCGTGAAACGGATCGCCAACCCCTGGAATGATATCTGGCGCGGCTTTGGCCAAGGAGAGCAGGAGTTTACTGCCAAATTTGAAGGGGCAGGTGTGGTTCTTTCTGGCCGCGTAGGAATGGATCAACCCGGATTAGCAGATTACAACCTTACATTGGATGTGTTTCTGAATGGCGAACTGGCTGAAACCATTGTAATGCCCACCAATCAAACCATCCGCAAGCACGATATTTACTGGAATTACGAACTGCCCGAGCAGCCATATGAAATCAAACTGGTGCCACGTGATTTCCCCGCTGGTTATCACCTGGCAGTGAACGCAGTGATCGTTTATTCAAAGAATGATCCGGGCTTGCAGAATTATTAAACTTGAATGACCAACAAAAAGGATATAATTATGAAGAACCTCATCAATCCTACGGCCCTTCTGGCTATTATGCTAATTCTTGCATCCTGCCAGACACAACAAACTTATGAGTCTGAAAAGGTTCGCACCGTCATTCTCACCGATATGACACATGATGATGGCAATTCGCTCATCAGGTATTTGTACTACGCTTCGGAATTTGATCTGGAAGCCATGATCATTACCAACCAGTTGCCCGATTTCAATCACGACGATACCGGCCCCTGGGAAAAAGCCATGTCGATTCTCGATGCCTACAAGGAAGAATTACCGCAATTGCGAAAACATGACCCCAACTTGCCTTCTTATGATGATCTGATGGCAGTTACCAAACAGGGGCGCGGTGC
>CAYMLS010000107.1:0-14443 GCA_964390665.1 uncultured Bacteroidales bacterium
TAAAGCATGCAGTCAGTCTGCTGGCGAGCTCTCCCGCATAAGCGGGACAGGCTATATGACCGAATTAATCAAATTATAAACAGATGAAACGTTTTTTCTTTTTTTTTTGACAAGAAAACGCTACAGGAAAGGATTTCTCTTTGATAAAAGGATCCTGGCAATGATATGAATTAAAGGAGTTTACATTTTCTAAATTCGTTTTGTTGAGTTTATTAAAGCATCTCATTTAAAAACGAGAATAACGCAGTATATGGCGTTTTCCAGCAATCATCCATTCAGGATCAGGTTTTTTATGGAAACCAAATAAATTATAAATGTTCTCAAAAATCTCCGGGAAAGCCTTAGATTTTCTAATTTTACATTCAGAATGAATACATGAACCGATAATTTTTCCCTTATTTAGCAATAAAGTATTTCCTTTTTTTTTAATCAATAAACTATTCATAAGAATGAAACAGACAAGAAGAACCTTTGTAAAAAATATGGCCGTGGGCGCTACCGGAATTACCCTCGGAGGAATGGGATTGAGTGCCAAAGCTTATAGCAATATTATGGGCTCCAACGATCGGTTAAATGTAGCGATTATTGGATTGGGAAGGAGATTGGGTGCTTTTGTTCCCCCCATAGCCGATACAAATAACAATGTACGTTTGGCTTACCTTTGCGATGTTATGAAAAATCAGCGGGAGAATGCAGCGAAGCGTTTTTCTGAGGTAATAGATTACAAACCTGCTTTGGAAAATGATGTGAGAAAGATCATAGAAGATGACAATGTAGATGCATTGATTCATGCTACTCCTGACCACTGGCATGCACCCGGTGCTATTATGTCGGTAAAGGCTGGTAAACATGTTTATGTGGAAAAACCATGCAGTCACAACCCCCGTGAAGGTGAACTTCTGATAGAGGCCATGAATAAATACGGCAAAGTGATACAAATGGGAAATCAGCAGCGTTCTTCGCAGGAATCTATAGAAATTATCAATGAAATACATAATGGTGTGATCGGAGATGCCTATAAGGCCACCGCTTTTTACTCCAATGCAAGGGGTGAATCGCCTGTGCCTGCCCCGGCGCCTGTACCCGAAGGATTAGACTGGGATCTTTTCCAGGGACCTGCACCAAGACAGGAATACAAACATGACACATGGGATTATAACTGGCACTGGTACGGATGGACATGGGGCACAGCTGAAACCGGCAACAATGCAGTACATGAACTTGATATTGCGCGTTGGGCACTGCAGGTTAAATATCCGATGAAGGTTGAGGTAAATGCAGGAAAACAGCATTTTCCTGACGACGGTTGGACCATGTACGATACCATGATGGGCACACTATATTATCCGGAAAACAAATCCATTGAATGGGATGGTAAAAGTCGTAATTCCTACAATACCTACGGTTCTGGCAGGGGAACAATTATTTATGGTACACAGGGAACTGTTTATGTTGACCGCGGCGGTTACCGGTTATTTGATCGTTCTGGTAATTTGATACGTACAAGCGAATCTTCCGGAGACGAAGGAGGTACTGCACTTGGTGGAGGTGGTGATATGTCTACACGTCATGTGGTAAATTTCTTCAATGCCATCAGAGGTAAAGAAGCACCCCGCTCACCCATCACCGAAGGTTCAATCAGTACCCAAATGGGGCATTTGATGAATATTTCCTCAAGAATAGGAAAATCCTTTGAAATTGATATTACCACCGGACGCGCCTACGACAGAGAAGCTATGGCACTTTGGGGCAGGGAATATGCTCCCGGATGGGAACCCATTGTTTGATCAAAACTGATTTTTCCTGTTAAATTTACTTTCTTAAAAAGGATTTCGCTAATGGCGGAATCCTTTTTTTTCGCTGTAAGGAAGATATCTGGTTACTGTTATGAATGTAAGCATTGATTTCCTGGAAAACCTTTACTGTTTCTAATAACGGAATAAGGGTGGTTATTTCGCCAAAGTTTACGTAAATCCAGGATGTTAATAATGTTATAGATGATCAACTCATTTACTTTTAAAAAGAGAATTGTAAAAATTATGTACTGGACTTAAAAAGCGATCATTTTTCAAACCGAAAGGACACAGAATGATTGATTTCTACTGTTTTGAGCACACCTTCACAATCTTAAAAATACCCGAGCAAATTTAATAATTCAGTGAAATTTAATCGTTAGCATGCTGGTTTACAACCAATATAAAAAAAAACAGATATTATCGAGCAAACGTTTGCGCAATTAGAATATAATAATTATTTTCGCATCATTAAAAGTTATTAAAGTTTTTTAATTTCATTCAATCTACGCTTCATGAAAAACTATCCATTTACCAACTATCTATTCATTGTTCTTGCTTTGTTTTTCTGCCGTCATGCCTCTTTTGCAGACATTCATCCACGTACCGATACACTTTTTATAACCCAAACTGATAACATTCCTTCTGTAGACGGATATGGCAGCGACGCAGCTTGGGAGCAGACTGAATGGAACCCTATAGACCAGGTATGGATGCCCTGGAATAATGAGTCATCAAACCTTGACCAGGAAGGTGGGCTGGAGATCTATGACGGAGCAGAGGATTTCACCGGCAATTTCAAAGTTTTATGGTCGCAGGAATCCAATCTCTTGTATTTTTTAGTTGAAATTACCGATGATGTATTTGTGGATGGTTATCAATACCCCAATGGCGGATATCCTAATTACGATATTGTGGAAGTCTTTATTGACGAAGATCGCTCTGGCGGTTTGCATGTTTTTGATGGCACCGGCAATGTAGCACAAGATTGGGGTTCCAATGCAGAAAATGCATTTTCATACCATATTGCACCTTCACCACCTGGAGAGGGAATTGTTCAAAGCAACATGCATGTATTGGATATTGCGGGAACGAGCTGGGGAGATAACTACATTGCAGATTATGCCGAACACCTGCCTGAATTTGCTTTGCTGAAAACCGGCAATACTTACGTTTGGGAGTTCTCAATGATCGTGCACAACGATACTTATGATCATGACGACCAGGAAAGTTCGGTAGTTGCGCTTGAAGAAGGTAAGGTCATGGGATTATCTCTGGCGTATTGCGACAATGATGACCCAAGTCAAATTCAACGCGAGCATTTCTTTGGGTCGGTAGATGTTCCATTGGCCAATCATAATGATCACTGGAAACAGGCAGACTGGTTTGGGGTGGCTAAGTTATCTTCTGCAGGCAATGTACCGGTCAATCCCACTGATTTTGACAAAAATGATGTATTGAATGTCCATATTTACAATCAAAGACTTTATCTGAACTATACCTCTCCCACTAATGAAACAACCGGCATATTGATCACAGATATGCTGGGAAGAGAAGTTCACCATTCACGGCACCAGAAAAAATCAGGAACACTTCAACAAAATATTTCCCTAAGCGATCTGGTTCCGGGCATTTATATCGTGCAAGTTTCTGATGGCAGAAACAAAAGTACATCCAAAATACTCGTTCCCTGATCATTTATTTACAGAATTTTGTTCAAAATTTTTTATCTTAAAAATGCTTTATTTATTCAGACAATAGCAGTCACAGTGTATATTATATCCATCATTTACTATTTTTAATCTATGCAGTTTGGACATTTTGACGACGGGAAAAAGGAATATGTAATTTCACGACCCGACACTCCCAAATCCTGGAGCAACTATCTGGGAAACACCGGTTATGGTGCCATTATTACCAACAATGCCGGAGGATATAGCTTTTTTAAGTCAGGGGGTATGGGGCGTTTTATGCGATTACGCTTTAACAGCATACCTGCAGATCAACCGGGAAGGTATATTTATCTTCACGATCGGGATAAAAAAGATTTCTGGTCAACATCCTGGCAACCTGTTGGTAAACCTCTTGAGAAGTTCACTTCGGAATGCAGACATGGCACGGCATATACTGTAATTTCCTCGGTATACGATAAAATTGCTACCGAAACGACTTATTATGTGCCTTTGGGCAAAAACTATGAAGTGTGGCATGTTAAAATCACCAATCATGATTCGGTAAAAAGAAACCTGCGGGGATTTACTTACGTTGAATATGCCTCTAACTGGAATGCCATTGACGATCTTTTAAATATTCAATATGTTCAGTATATTGCCCAGATGAAATTGCATGATGGCATCATTGATCATGCAACGAATCCGAATATTCCGGAAATGCCTGATAATTTCAAGGAAAAAGATCAGGGGCGGCATACTTTTCAGGCACTTTCCGGAATCGAACCTACAGGATATGATACAGATCGTGAACAATTTTTAGGACCTTACCGCACGTATGCCAATCCAATTGTTGTGGAGCGAGGTCAATCATCAGGTTCGGAAGCCTATGGCGATAATGCCTGTGGCAGTTTACAGTTTGACCTGCCCCTGCAACCGGGCAAATCGCATGAATTTGTTGTTTTGCTTGGTATTGGAAAAGCTGCAGAGGAAGGGAAGAGGGTGCAGGAAGCTTATGCAGATCTTTCGGTTGTTGAAAATGAACTGAGTCAGCTTCGCAATTACTGGCATGTAAAAATGAAAGGTTTTGCTGCCCAAACTCCCGATAAAGAATTGAACAGCACCATCAATACCTGGGGGATTTATAATAGTTTGATCACATTTGCCTGGTCCAGAGCAGCCAGTCTGATTTATTCGGGTATCGATCGGGATGGTTTAGGATACCGGGACACAGTACAGGATTTTCTGGGCGTTATACATGCCATCCCGGAAGAAGCCCGCATACGCCTTGAAATCATGATCACAGGTCAGGTTTCAACCGGAGGAGCCATGCCTGTGGTATTGCCTTTCTCACACACCCCCGGAAAAGAAAAGGCTCCTGATGAAAGTGAGTACCGCTCCGACGATGCATTATGGCTGTTCAATGCCATTCCTGCCTATGTAAAAGAAACAGGTGACATAGATTTTTACAGGAAAGTTCTGCCCTATGCCGATACAGGTGAAGATTCGGTATTCCGACATCTGAGGCGTGCCATTGAATTTAGTCTTGAGCGATCTGGTCAACATGGTTTGCCGTATGGTTTAAGTGCCGATTGGAATGATTGTCTGAAATTCGGTCATACAGGTGAGAGTGTATTTGTAGCATTGCAGCTGCGGTTTGCGCTTAGGGAATATATGGAGATAGCAGAAATTCTTGATGATGATAAAGAACATCTTTGGGCAGAAAAACTGCTTGCAACCCTCGATAACAATCTTCAGGAGCATGCATGGGATGGCGAATGGTTCAGGAGGGGTTTCAGATTCGACGGAATGAAGTTTGGCAGCAGGGAAGCAGAAGAAGGAAAGATATTTTTAAATACACAAACCTGGGGTGTTATCAGTGGTGCTGCCACTCAGGATCAAGGTGTTAAAAGCATGGAAAAAGTGAATGAAATGCTGGCTACTCCCTATGGTTTGGCGCTGTGTGATCCTCCTTACACAAAATCAGACTATAACATTGTGCGTGCTCAGTTAATGAATCCCGGGCTAAAAGAAAACGGAGGTATATTTATCCATACACAGGGTTGGGGGGTAATGGCAGAAACCATGTTGGGAAATGGCAACAGGGCTTATGAATATCTGCGTGCTTATCTCCCGGCTGCTTATAACAACAAGGCGGAGATCAGAGAGATTGAACCTTATGTCGTTTGTCAGTCTACGCACAGCAAGTATAGTCCGAAGTTTGGTGCTTCGCGTGTTCCTTGGCTCAGTGGCTCTGCCACATGGACGTACTATGCCATTACACAATATGTGCTGGGTATCAAACCCGATTATTACGGATTGATCATCGATCCGTGCATACCTGAGCATTGGGCATCGTTTTCTGTTGTCAGGATTTTCCGTGATAAAAAACTTACCATCACATTTGAAAATCCGGAGAAAGTGCAGAAAGGGGTAAAGCAGATATGGGTTAACAACCGCGAAATACAAGGTAATTATATATACTTTTTGGATTTATTTACACATAATGAGATCAAAGTAATCATGGGAAATATTTAAATCACTTTTAAATCAACAAAATATGTCGCAAGTAAGTTTTAAAGAAAAGTTAGGTTTTAGTCTTGGAGAATATTCTTCGAGCGTGGTTTGGCAAACGCTTATGTTCTTTTTGCCGTTTTTTTATACCGATACATTTGGCATTACCGCAGCTTCGGTAGCATTGATGTTTGGTGTTGTAAGGATATTTGATGCATTTACAGACCCTATAATGGGCATTATTGCCGATAGAACCGAAACCCGATGGGGAAAGTTTCGCCCCTACATTTTGTGGTTGGCTGTTCCCTATGGGTTAGGTATAGTGCTGATGTTTACCACGCCGGCTTTTTCTGAAAGTGGAAAACTGATCTATGCCTATATTACCTATTCGTTCATGATGCTTATTTATACCGCCATCATGATTCCCTACAATTCTCTTATTGGTGTCATATCTCCCAACCAAAGCGAACGAACAAGCGTTTCATCTTATAAGTTTGTATTTGCTTATGCTGCAGGTTTTTCAGTTCAGTTGCTCATTATCCCAATGGTTGAGAAATTGGGTGTAGGAGATGCTGCCAGGGGGTATCAGCTTACCATGGCTATTTTTGCCACCATTAGTGTAATTTTCTTTTTTGTTGCTTTTGCTTCGGTGCGTGAAAGGGTAAAACCTTCTCCTGATCAGGTATCAAGTTTGAAAAAAGACCTGAAAGACCTTATGCAGAATAAACCCTGGATCATTTTATTCTTTGTCTCCTTATTCACTTTGGTTTATGTTGCCATCAGAAGTGCTGATATTTCTTACTACTTCAAGTATTATCTGGAGCGGGAAAGTGAAATGGGTACTTTTATGGCAGTAGGTACTGCCTGTGTGTTAATTGGTGTATTGCCCACCCGTTATCTTTCTTCCAAAATTGGCAAAAAGAAACTCTATATCTACTCCATGATCATTGTAGCCTTGTCCTCACTTGTCTTTTACTTTGCTGGTCCTGATGATATTGTGCTGATTTATGCTGCGCAAATTATATTTTCACTTGCCTCCGGACCAACCATGCCTTTGCTTTGGTCTATGCTTGCCGATACGGCGGATTATTCACAATGGAAAAATGGCAGAAGAGCAACGGGTTTGGTTTATTCTGCTGCTACTTTTGCCCAAAAATCGGGTTTTGCTCTCGGTGGTGTAGTCGTTATGGGACTGCTGTCGATGTATGGTTTTGTTGCCAATCAGGGACAAACAGAAACTTCCATACAAGGCATCAGGATGGCCATTAGTTTTTTGCCGGCTATTGTTGCCATGTTTGCCGTGGTGATGTTATTCTTTTATAATTTGAATGATGCTACCGTGGCATCCATTGAAAAAGAACTGAAAGCCAGAAATGAAAAAAATAATCATCAATAAATTTAAATGAGAATTTATGCTGAATAAAAAACTATGGGTTACAAAAAAATGGAAGGTTGGATTGACAGAAGCTGACGATGATCTGAACCTTGAAAATGAAAATCAGGTGCTCGTGAAAAATCATTTTACCCATTTGAGTGCCGGAACAGAAATGGCTTGCCTTTCAGGATTGGAAGGTTGGTTTCAGTTTCCTGCCTCGCCAGGATATACGGGCATTGGTGAAATCGTTGAAAAAGGATCTGCTGTTGAAAAGGTTCAAAAAGGCGATCTGGTTTATACATACAGCACCCATTCACAATATTTCAAACTCGATACCACCGATCGCTGGCATGGGGTATGTGTGCCGTTACCAAAGGGAGTTAATCCTGAATGGGCCAGTTTTACCCATATGGCGGGCATTGCCATGACTGCTCTGCGCATTTCAAATATCGAATTGGGTGATCATGTATTGGTAACCGGGCAGGGCGTTATCGGAAACCTTGCTGCTCAGTTGGCTCAGCTGCAGGGTGCCAGCGTAATTGTTTCAGATCTGGATGACAATCGCCTCAGCATCTCACGGTCATGCGGTATAAATCATACAATAAATTCAGGAAAACAGAACCTGAAAGATTTTGTGATGCAGGTTACCGGAGGGAAAGGCGTTTCCTGTTATATTGATGCAACAGGTGTTGCCGGGGTGGTCGAACAGTCCGCTGATATGGTTACGCTGAATGGTGAGATCATTCTGCTGGGAAGTCCAAGAGCACCTTATCAGACCAACCTCACAGGATTTTTAGGGCATTTTCATTATATTCCTTTCAACCATACCCTGAAAGGTGCTTTGGAGTTTACATTCCCCACACATCCCGATGATTTTTCCAAGCATTCTATTGAAAGAAATGCTCAAATCATTCTGGAATTGATCAAAAACGGGAAACTTTTGATAGAACCGTTCTATTCACATCAGGTCTCCCCGCAACATGCACAGCAGGTATACGAAGGATTGCGCGACAAACCCGATGAGTATATTGGTGTAGTATTTAACTGGAAAAATATTGTGTAATGTATATAGGCATCATTGTTTTTTTATACATGAATATGCATGTAAAAAATATATGATTCCTGGTGATTTTTCATTTGCATGAAGTTGCCTGACACAATATACAAATTCATTTTTTAGGAATTTATAAATTAAAAATAAGATGCATACAATTGGAATAGTAGGTGCCGGAATGATTGCAGAAAAGCACCTTGAGAATATTAGCAAAAATGAACGCCTGGAAGTTATTCATATTGCAGATCTGGACACAAGCCGTCTGTCGAAAGTTGCCCAAAAGTATCATATAAAAAAAACAACCACAGATTACCATGATATTTTGCATAACAGTGCTGTGGAGGCAGTGTTGATCTGCACACCACCTCATCTGCATAAAGCCATGTTCCTGGATTGTCTGAAAGCCGGTAAACACATTTTTTTGGAAAAACCCGCCGCTATGACATTGCTGGAAATCGATGAAATGATCGCCAGGCAAAAAGAGCATCCTGATCTGTTGGTTTGCGAATGTTCTGCTCGTCATTCCCGTTTACAACCCAAATATGATGCAGTAAAACAAATTGTTGATTCCGGAAAACTGGGCGAGATCTATTACATTCATCATAATTCGTTGTGGCGAAATGGCAGGCCAGGCATCGAATACAATCCGGAAGCCAAATGGTTTATGAATAAAAAACTTTCGGGAGGAGGTCCTTTGTTCGATTGGGGTGTGTATGATCTGTCGTTTCATTTGGGAGTGCTGGGAGATACGCCTGAGCTGGAAAGTGTGAAAGATGTGTTTCTTAAATCCGGATTGGATGCCTATGATCCTGGTCAACTGGTGTATGATGTGGAAGAGATGTTTGGTGTGCACATGACACTGAGCGGAGGTATCCGTTATTTCTGGGAAAGAGGAAATCATGGTAATATGGATGTGCCCAATGAAACACGTATTTATGGCACCCGGGGTGGATTAAAATTTGGTTTCTGTTCATGGGATTCCGATGTTATTCATCTTTATGATTATGATGAAAAAGGAAAAGCAAGGCAATCAGAAATCAAGGTTGATCTTGAAGGTCATTCGGATGATGCAGCCCTGATAGAACATTTTGCCGATATACTTGATGGAAAATCCAAACCAGCCATGCCGCTTGAAAAGGTAAGAAAACACCTTGATATTATCTGGAAGTGCTACGCAAATGCTCAATAAATAAATTAAGCCTGAAAAACCTGTAAAACAATTTTCAAAAATTGTTTTATGTGCCGCGAATTACAATCATGCGCGTGTCTGTCAAAATCTTTGTTATGGCTCGGTTCAGAACCTGTTTTGTAAACTGAAAAACAACCACGAGAGAGTATGAACGATAAACTTAAAATCCACTGTTTGCAGCACGTTCCTTACGAAGGTCTGGCTCAGATTCAGGCATGGATAGATGAAAAAGGGCATGCTCTGACTTTTACCCGTTTTTTTGAAAATCAACGTCTTCCTGCTGCGGATACCTTCGATTGGTTGATCATCATGGGTGGACCTATGGGTGTAAATGACACTGAGAAGTTTCCCTGGATGGGTGAGGAGAAGGAACTCATCAGCACATGCATCGAAAAAAATAAAACAATTCTTGGAATTTGCCTCGGTGCTCAGCTCATTGCTTCTGTTTTGGGAGCGAAAGTATTTCCCAATCAACAGAAGGAGATAGGGTGGTATCCAGTTCAAAATCCGGTTTTCTCTTCTTCGGTTCCTCTGGTTTTTCAAACCAGTGAATCCTTGAATGTTTTTCACTGGCATGGAGATACATTCGAACTTCCTCAGGGAGCATTGCATCTTTATAAATCTGAAGCGTGTGAGAACCAGGGATTTTTACACAACAACAATGTACTTGGTTTGCAGTTTCATTTTGAAGCAACAGTGCAAAGTATGGCAGGTATGGTGAAGCATGGTAAAGAGGAAATAACGGAAGGTGGTAAATACGTACAACCTGCAGATTCAATTCTGGAAAATCACCAGCATTTTTTCACTTCCCACCAGCATCTTTACAAAATACTTGATTATCTTGCACATTGAAAAATAATTTTCTGTTGATAGAAATTATAAAGAAATTCTCAACCAACTAACCAGAATCTGTTCTCAAAAAAATAAGCGATGATGAAAAAACTTTTTTATGCATTAATACTATTTTACATTGCTATGAATTTACATGCCCAGGACAAGATCATGCAAATTTATCCGGAAGGAGAAGTACCCAATTACCAGGATTCGGGAGAAGAAGAGAAAGCAGAAAGGACGGAAGCTTTGCGCATCGGTTATGTGCAAACACCCGATATAAATGTTTTTCTTCCCACAAAAAAGCATGCCAACGGAAAAGCAGTGATCATTTGTCCCGGAGGAGGATACTGGATACTTGCTTACGATTGGGAGGGCACCGATATTGCCAAATGGTTGAATTCAAAAGGAATTGCTGCGATCGTGCTCAAATACCGGTTGCCGGTTTCCCAAAGCAATATGGTACCACACAAGTCTCCTCTGATGGATGCCAAAAGAGCCATGAGAATGGTTAGATACCACGCAGAGGATTGGAATATCGATCCCGACCAGATAGGTATCATGGGTTTTTCTGCTGGCGGGCATCTTGCCTCCACCCTTTCTACCAGGTTTGATGAGGGCGATCCCCAAGACCCCGATCCTGTTGAACAGATGAGTTCCCGACCTGATTTCTCCATATTGGTTTATCCGGTCATTTCCTCAGATCCCCATATTTGGCATCAGGGATCTTTTCATGCCTTGCTGGGTGAAAATCCCGACCCCGATCTTCTTCATTATTA
Source organism: uncultured Bacteroidales bacterium (assembly GCA_964390665.1). Taxonomy (GTDB): domain Bacteria; phylum Bacteroidota; class Bacteroidia; order Bacteroidales; family UBA7960; genus SKVR01. Next base: position 11,206 of record CAYMLS010000107.1, read on the forward strand.
TTCCAATGAAAAACACGTAAAGGAAGATACTCCTCCCACCATCTTAATTCATTCGGCAAACGACAGCGGAGTTCCCTACCAAAACAGTGTTGCGTATTTTGAAGCACTACAGAAAAAAAGTGTTCCCGCCGAGATGCATATTTATCCACATGGTGGGCATGGATATTCCCTGGCATTGGGTATGGGACATTTGGCGGGCTGGCCCGAACGTGTGTTGGAATGGATATTTTCCGGGTATGGTAAAGAGAAGTAGATCTTTTTGATGTTTGTTTTTCACAACCCCTTTGCAAGATCAAATTCCGCTCTGAATACGATTTCGCCTTTATAACCGAGTTCGTATCGGAGGAGGGAAAGGTCTTCTGATAGCACCACATTCCAAACCCTGTCTAAGTCATCTTCAAGAAGATCGTTGGTATAATCATCAGCCGGGAAAGATTGTCGAAAGGCAGTGCCCTTGCCATCGGCGTATCCGCCATACAGGGTCAGGTCTTCGGGTGTGCCATCTTCGTGGCGGTGATCATGCCTGAAGCGAAGTTTTCCATCCTCATTCATAAACATCCATGTGCGCGACTGGTCATCATCAATATGAAAAGGTATATGAACCATGTGGGGTTCACAAATGGTAAAATGAATCACCATCGATCGGTCAGCCCAGCTATCCCGTCCATCTTTGGAGTAGGTTTCCTTGCCAGCGAAAGACTTGCCACACAGGGAAACCAGATTATCAATAAATGCCTGTTCATCAGCGGTAAGGCTCTGTGAAGTGGCGTCCTTTGTATCTGTTTGCTTTTCCCCGGCAGGGTTTTTACAGGAAACGAACAACAAAGAAATAATCAAAATCAGTAGTAAATTTTTCATATCTGCAAGAAGATGTTTAGTTGGTGAAAAATATTTGGATAAGTTGGGTGACTTTTTGCGCAGGCGCAGGATTTAATATTCGGAAAAACTTCATTGGCAAATAATAAACAAATTTTTTGATCAAATACAGATATAGCAAAAGTAAGATTTAAGATTTAACTGGCAACCTTCAAAATTTTATTTTCTCACATTGAGTCAATTTGTGTTATAGCGAGTTTTAACGTATCTTTATACCATCTTTATTTATAAAGTAATACGACTTGCGCAATGAACCGAGCCATGACAATATTATTGACACACGCGCGGATGATTATAATTCGCAACATGGTAAAACATGCAGTCAGTGTGTTGGCGAGCTCTCACATTGAAAAAATGAGGCAGGTATCTGATACATTTAATAAAATTTTATACATATGAAGATCATCAATCCTATCTACGATTTAGCTTTCAAACACCTGATGCAGGAAGAACGTTTTACCAAAAAGATGCTTAGCGTTATTCTGGACACAGAGATTGAAACCGTTTCTTTGGAACAGCAGGAATCTGTTTATGAAGACAGAAGCATGCATACCGGACTATTCCAACTCGATTTTAAGGTTACTATGAAAAATGAAGATGGTAGCCTTTCGACCTTTCTTATTGAACTGCATAAATCAAAGTTTCCCACTGATTTTGAACACTTCTGGAATTCTATGGGGTTTAATTACATAACCCGGAAAGACGATAAAAACATTTCTAACGATGAGGAGCAAATGGTCTCAGAACCTGTGATAAAGCACCGGATCTATCCGGTCATCAAAATTTATATCCTGGGTTATGAATTGCCCGATCTGCCTCATCTGGCGGTTACTGCAAGACGCAATGTGATAGATTGGGTTAGCAAGAAAAAGATCACCACAGAAAGTGTTTTTCTGGAGCATTTTACCTACCAGACATGTATCATACAGGTGAAACGATTGCCCGCTGAGAGACGAACCCGGATGGAACGGTTTTTTACTTTGTTTAATCAGACCTGGCGCAGCGATCGGGACTTTATTCTCGACCTGCAAGATGTTCCGGAAGAGTTTGAAGATATTGCAAGGCATCTGCAGGAACCTGTGTCAGACGAGCAGTTTCGCCGTAACCTGGAGATGGAGCGCAAGACAGGAAATGCTTTTTATGAGCTGGAACTCAGAATTCAACAGGAAGAAAAACTCAGAAAGGAGGCAGAAAGTCAGGCTGCTCAATATCTGATTGAGAAAGAAGAGGAGCGGAGGCAGAAAGAATCGTTGATGGAAAAAATGCTTCATCTCGCGAAAATGCTTAAAGAAACAGGAATCCCTGTTGATGAAATTGTAAAGCAAACCGGGCTTTCAGCAGTTGATATAGCAAAACTTTGATATATATTCATTTATCATATTCCATGCTTAACAAACCCTACAATGCCGGGATCAACGAAATACGAGTACATCCAACGCATTAATAATACGTTTGATTTTATTGAGAAAAACATAGATAAGGCGTTCACTTTAGATGAGTTGGCGGAAGTAGCCAATTTCTCCAAATTCCATTTCAACCGGATCTTCTGCGCCATGGTGGGCGAAACTCCTTTTGGTTTTATCAACCGTGTTCGTATTGAAAGGGCTGCTACTCTCCTTCTATCACCGGGTTTTGAAACGGTTACCGATGTGGCCTTCAAGGTAGGATTCACAGATCAGTCAGTATTTTCAAGATATTTTAAGAATCATTTTAAGCTCTCCCCAACCCAATACAGGGCTCAAAAAAAGCACAATAGCAATATTGGTCAAATGGATAGCAACCATGGTAAAATCAGTACGGAACCAACAGGGTACTTTTGCTCCCGTACTCAAACATATAAATGGAAAAATACCATGGAACTTAACAAAAGTATCGGGATCAAGGATCTCCCGAAAATGAACCTGGCGTACATTCGCCACACCGGCCCCTACCAGGGAAATGAAAACCTATTTGAAGGATTGTGGAACCGTCTGTTTGCATGGGCCGGCCCACGCAACCTTATCGGTGGCCCCGATTTCAAATCGCTGATCATCTATCATGATGATCCTAACATTACCGACGAAAGCAAATTGCGCATGAGCGTCTGCATCAATGTACCGGAGGGTACCAAAACCGATGGTGAAGTGGGAAGTATGGAGCTGGAATCTGCGCGTTATGTAATTGCCCGTTTCGATGTGGATGCATCGCAGTTTGGGCAGGCCTGGCAGTGGTTGTATGGCCAGTGGTTTCCGCAGAGTGGCTACCAGCCCGACGACAAACCCTGCTTCGAGATGTACCCCGAAGAACCCAAAGATGGTCGGTTTATCGTGGACATCTGCGTGCCGGTGAAACCGTTGTAAAACAAGTTATTAGTCCGGGTGCG
>CAYMLS010000108.1:0-14387 GCA_964390665.1 uncultured Bacteroidales bacterium
GAATATGCTGAGGGATATTGTAAAACATCACTATTCTCGTTTCCTGATGCAAAAATTGTCAGACCACCATCCATAAAATTTCCACCACCGTTTGTATTGAAATAATCAATACCGTCTAAGAGAAGTTGGTTGAAAACAAATGGTTCATTGTAAATCCAACTATTTTGAGCAATAGCAGCATCATTATCTGCAGCATAAATAAAAGCATAGAATCCTTCCAGAGGGTTTTCTTCATTAAATATGTCTATACTCATTATTTTTACACCTTTCTGTGTGCCCGAGCCACCTGCAACACCAGCAATGCCATTAAGGTTATTTGTTACAGCTCCTACTATCCCTGCCACATGGGTGCCATGATAATCTCCCTGGGTATTGGTACCATGAGGGCCTATTTCCTCCCACATGGCATCTTCAAGATCACTGTGGTTAAATTCAACACCCTGATCTATTACAGCAACCTTTATGCTATCATATCCCGTTTCTATTTGCCAGGCTTTTTCTAAATTAATATCAATACCTGGTGTTCCTTCGAGTTGCCCTATATTGTTAAAATGCCACTGCTCATTGTAAAATGGGTCATTAGGAACGAAAACAGACTTTTTGGATTTTTCAGCGGAGTGGATTTTTTCTGGAAGATAATTTAAATCTGAAATGGGTTCAATTAATTTGATTCTATAAACAGGTTCTGCCTCTTCGATCTCAGGTATTTGGCGAAAATCATTAATAAGTTTTCTGATATTCTTATCGATGTCAAATTCAACCAAAACCCATAGATCAAAATTCCACTCTTTGTGCCTTTGTCTGTATTTAGTAGATTTTTGAGATTGGGTATATAAATTTTGGAGAACTGGTTTGTATGATATAATACCGTATTTTTTGTTGAGAGAATCTATAGATTTGGCAAAAAATAGTTCATTCATTGATTTAGAAGTTTCTTCCCATACCTCATTTGGCAATATTGTTTTTGATTCTCTTTTTACTTTCAGTAATATTTTTCCATTAAAAAATGCAGTATCGGGAATTGTTTTTAGATTGATATCAGGTCTTTTTCCCTCCTGATGTTTTAGATAGTTATATTGATTATCATCGGGTTGAGCATAATTGCTATTATTTAATAACAGCAAAGTCATTAATAAAACAAAATATAATATGTTTTTCATAAATAAATTAATTTCCGATAATTTCGATTTTGTAAATTGATATAAGAGTTATTTAGTAAAGAGCTGATAATCGATTCAACTACTAGTGAATGCTTTGGCTCTTATTTAAAATAATTTTTGTTGTGTATATTTGATTGTTTGTTTCTATCTTTAAAATATACAGCCCATCTTTCAGGTCGCTGATATCTAATTGATGATATTTATTATCAGCGTTTATTTTATTTATTTTGAATAGTTTTCCTGAGTAGTTATATATTTTAATAACAGATTCATCGAAGAAATAAGGCAACTCTAAAGTTAGCTTACCCTTCGTTGGATTGGGGTAGGCAATAATATTGCTCTTATCAAAATCATCTACCAAAGTTTGATCGAGTTTAACAGTAATATACAGAGGCGGCGATTTTTCAGATTCCAGAATGGGGGAATATGGATTATTTGGATTTAAATCGTAAGCTACTGATATTTGATAATAATATGTTTGATCATGCGTAAGAATCGTGTCATTAAAAAACAATTCTGATGAATTTTCTGTACTGTGAATCAATACTGAATCTCTGTAAATGTTGTAATACTTAATGTGGTTGGGGATAAGTGGTGCTGTATTTTTCTCTGAAATTAGATTTTTATTGGTATTGCCATAAAGCGACCATAATTCATGATTTGTTAGTTCTTTGTATTCAATACTATTAATATTTTCATTTTTCAGAAGATCATCAGGATTGGAGGTTGTGCCAAAAACACTGGTTGTTAGTTCGTAATTATCTTCATCTAGCTCATACCTATTCCAATTATTAGGTTCTCCGAAAAAAGAAGAGGGACTAAAGGGAACTTTTTGCGCAAGAGAAGAAGGGTATCCCTCTGTTGAAAGTGGAATTATTGCGATAAAAAATTTATTTGTTAGTGTTATAGGTTCTTCCATTTCATAATATGTCATTTGGTTAGAAGTATGGAAGTCGGAGGCGGAAAGGTTGTAAGATTGATGAATAACAGTTGAGGTGTCAGAATCATACACTATAAAATGAAATTGATCTTTACCTTCCCACAGAAATAAAGGATTTTCCCAAAACGCATGTGCAATCTTTTTTAAATAGAAAGTATCTACTTGTAAAACATTTTTCAGGTCAAACTCACTTATTCTTTGTTTTGTTTCATTTCTCGAACTTGAAAAACTGCTAACGTTGCCAAACCAGTTTTCATTAGGCTGATCAAATTGGGGCTGTTTCCAGTCGATAGTTACAGAGAAATCATCATTAACGATACCCTGCAAATTGTTTGCAGCGGGAAGCGGGTAGGGGTCTAATCCCTGTAATTGGATCTGACCGGTATTTTTTGGATCCAGAAAAGGTTTTAATTGGGTGGAATCTTCAGCACCATTGTTTTCCCAATGATGATAGAAACGACCATATAAGTTATTTCCGAGAGGGTTGTTACATCCTGAATTTCCACCGGTTAGCGTACCAACTACTAATTTATTGTAGCTAAAAAGTGGGGAGCCGGAAGAACCCGGTTCTGTTGTTCCGTGTCCGTTGTCGGTTTCCTGGTATATAATATTCCAAATGGAGTGGTTGGCCATTTGAAACCCACTTACTTCAGTTTCTACCAAGGATTCAGGCGGGCTGCTGTAAGTTGAGATTTTTTTGACATCTCCTACCGGGTGATGTATTCCGACCCCCCCTGTTGGAGGTACAACAGATCTGTCCCATCCATTATAGTAGGGTTTAAATTGCGGTGGTGGCAAAAAGTTTAGTTTGAGCAATTGCATATCAGATCCGCCATCAATAGGAGATAATGAAATAAGTTGGCATCCTGGAATTGTTTGGTTGGAAGGTGTTTCATGGCCATTGCATTCGGGTTGTTCATAATTAAATCTGAATTGCCAGAAATTTCGATCTTCCGGTGAAGCATTACCACCACAATGAAAAGCTGTTAAGAAGTAGGGGGTTCCGTCCTGCCTTGTATTATTGATAAGCGTACCTGAGCAAGTTGAATAATTATCACCTACTTTGAAGTGAATTCTTGCTACACCTCTTTTTTCTTTTTGCCAAAGAGCACCTTCAGAACAATTTACATCTACCTGGCATGGGCCACTGTTTTTAATATTATTATCATCCTCAAAACGGTAAATATAGGCTAATTCTTTAATAAAAAGATTAGGCTTATTATTGGTATCTTCAAAATGGTCGTTGCATAAATATTCAACAATTATTTTATCTCCCGGGATTATTGGGCCTGGAAACATTCCGCCAGGAGGGTTGTCAAAATGGTTGTAATCGCCCAATACTATTGTTTTGTCCGGGTTATAGAAGTAAAGTCTTCCATTTTCGGGCAGGTAGAACCTCTCAAATGCTATCATAAGCGCCTTTGCATTTTTGCTGTGAAGCAATACCTGATAATACTTTTCACCATTTTCGTTTGTTTTCCATTCACCCATTGTGAAAAAATCCTGATAAACAGGAACAGCAATTCCTGATCTGAGGGGTAAGTCTGGTGATGGATTTGCCTGATCTTCTTCAAGGAGTTGTTTTACAGAACGATCTGCAGGTATATTCGTCCAGGAAACCACTGTTTTGAATTCTTCAATTCCCGGAGGAATAGGTTTTTGAGGGTTTAATTGGGCCTGAACAAAACCATAGTGAAGGATAGTTAAGGTTAAAAAGATTTTTATAGTTGAGGTAAATTTGTTATTTGAAATCATGATAAAACAATGTTATGGTTTTTTATTTTGTTTGAAATTTCAATACAGAATTATTGATGCACTTTTTGATTATATGAATCGAACTATGACAAAATTTTGACACAAATGCGCATGATTGTAATTCGTGGCATGTAAAGCATGCAGTCAGAGAGTTGGCGAGCTGCCCCGTAAGAAAAAAACGGGGCAGGCATCTGACCTATTTAATCAATTTTAAACAGATAAATAATTAGTGTCTGTCCATAATGTCTGATTTCTACTTTATGTTATTTTTGAAAACGGCTATTTGTCCTGGCAAACTCATTGAATTACAGAACCGAAAAGGTCTTGAACACGTACGTTATAGTCATATTACTTGTCTTTATTTTTGGATAGAATTTAATTAAATTGATTCCTGTTTTTTTGAAAAATCAGGATTTTTAGTAAACAATTATTTTTCTTTTAATTGTCTTTTTTTCGGTTTCCAGAGTTATAATATAGGTTCCTGGATCTAATCTGTTTGTTATTTGCAATTCATTTCTGTTCACAGATTCCATTCTTAAAATTATTTTCCCTGATATATCGCTCATGGAAAAGTTTGCAATATTATATTCTGTTTTTATCTTAAAACCATCCGTTGAGGGATTTGGGAAAACAATGTTTTCAGAACCATGCCAATTTTGAACTGCGGTAATATGTTCAAAATTGGCAGTTAAGATTAAATTTTCTTCAGGCATCAGAATACTTGTTATACTTTGATCGTCAATTACATTTTGTTGTTCATCAGTCCAATTCTGAAAAATATAGTTTTCGTTGGCAATGGCATTAATATCTACGCTTGCTCCGGCAAAATATACGCCCTCACCGTATAATGTTCCGGCATTTTCGGGGTTTGATAACAGAGTAAGGTTGTATCCTTGTCTGAAATTGGCAAACAGGGTAATATCCTGATCGGGCATTGTAAAAAGAAACGTTTCCTGCTCACTGATGATATTTTCCTGTTCATCAGTCCAGTTTAGAAATGAAAAATTATTGTTTGGGTCAGCAGTGATCTCTATTTGCTCCCCTTGTTCATAATATCCTTCAGTATACAAATTGCCACCGTTTTCAGGTAGGCTTTCGAGAGATAGCAGAAAACTGGAATTGAAGTTAGCGGTAAGTGTAGTGCTTTGTGCTGGCATTGTGAAAGTATAAGATGTATTTTCGCTAAGAACATTTTGTTGGTCGTCGCTCCAGTTAGCAAAATTATAGCCTGGTTCTGGTATTGCTTCAATAGTTACATCCATTCCTGGAATGTACATGCCTGCTCCTGAAAGTGTACCAGATTCCTGAGGGTTTGCTTCCAAAGATAGTTCAACACCTGTTACCATTCTTATATTTCCAATATAAACCTGAATATTGGGGAGTTCTCCACTTTCGCGTTCAACATAAAAAGCAACTTTAATGAAATCAGAATACCCATTCAAACCTAAAGAAAAAGTTTTCCCCTGAGGGTCAACCACATCCTGATTTTCACCGGTTAAACTAAAGATCACATCATCAGGAGACCATGTTTTCCCTCCATCATCAGAAACGATTACATGAATTTTGTCATTGGCTCCTAACTGACCTTCATTCTCTGGTATGGCCATATCAAAAACCAGTAAGTTGTTTTCGGTATTATCTCCAATGAAGATAGGAGGACTCATAAACCATCTGTAGATTTGATTGTTGAATACCGGGTTGATGTAAAGATTCAAGCTTGCAGATCTTTCATTTGTGCTAATACCGGCAAATGGCATGTACAACCATTGATTTAGTTCTGATGTTTCGAAATTGATGTCATCCTCTAATTTGCCGTGATGTTGATCATCCCAATGTAAAGGAGGGGTGAGTTGGTTGTCAGGAAAATCAACGAAGAAGGGTGGAAATAAGGTAGGGTCATCCATCGTGGAAAAAGAACGGGAAGAGCAGTTTTGTGCCAGGCCATTCTCATTGTAAGGGATTATTTTCCATTCATATTCAGTATTGTATTCGAGGTCTTCGAGCAGGAATGAGGTCTGGTTTCCCAGATCAATTCCTGTTTCCGGAAGCGTTTCACCCCAAAATAGTTGATAACCAGTTGCATTGCTAACTTCCTGCCATTTTAGTTCAACATGAGGATTATCTGCAACGGGGAAGCCTGTATCCTGTTGATCAATTTCGGGATAAATATAATTTGCACACAGCGGCACATTGGGTTCAGTTTCTGTTCCCCATATTTCAATCATCATATCATAATCAAATACAAGATGATTATTGGTGTTATTATTGATTCGCCAGCATTTATTATTTCCGTTTTCATCATTTGATTTGCTTATTCCAAACCATCCTTGCGCACCTTCATCCATATTGATTTGAAATGATACCCATCCTGATTTCAGACTAACGGGAGTATTCAGGTCCATTTCCATTTTTATGATGCTGTAATTGGCCGTTTCGTTAAACCCCATGAGAAATGCTTTTGCTTCTATAAATTGCTCTGATACCGGATCAGACCAAACATGAGGAACTACATCGGGCCCTTCATCATAAAATCTGATAATGAAGGGTTCGGTAGGTTCGGGTTCCCACTCAAAAAAAGTAGTGTCGTAATATCTGGCAACGCCATATACGACAAGTTTATGTATTTGGTCAATTGTGCTGTTTGAAAAATTATCTGCAGCCTCAAGATTTGTGTTTTCTTCAGTGCTTAAAGCTGAATTAACAAATGATTGACCTCCTATTTCGCCCTGTATATATAGTAAATCAAGATCATATTCCTGAAATGTAGCCTGAACTGTTTGATCATCTGTAATCGTTGTAAAAGTTCTGTGTGAATTAGGATCATCAACATCTCCCAAATTCCATTCAACAAATTCGTTACCAACATCAGGTAAAGCAGATACATGAATCTGGGTTTGTTCTATTTCCTGCGTTGTGCCAGGTGTAGGGGTTACGCTGCCATTACCAACAGGGTCCAGCATGGTGAAATCATAAAAATCAAGATCGGTAACAGATATTTCAATATCGTCAATCCACCAATCATTACTATAAGAACCCTTGTAAACAAAGGCAATATAGATCGTATTTCCGGCAAAATTGTTTAAATTGATCTGAGTTTCGGTAAATTCATTAATGGTATAATTGGTTTCATGTAAAAGTTGAAAATCTTCACTACCTGCCTGTGCACTACCCGTAGAGATCATTACCCCATTAAAATCATAAGATGAAGGAACATACTGGTTTTTTTGAGAAAAGGTAAGTATGTAGTTATTGTTTTCTTCCAGAGAAATTGGCGGAGAAATTAGCCAGGAGTCTGGGTTTTCATCCGTCTCGGTATAACTATGAAAAGCGGAAAAAAGTAATTGGTCGTTTACAAATTGTTGATCCCAGGTTGTGGTGCCTGTTCCATTTTGTGTAATTTCCCAACCAAAGGGAGGCCAAATTTCATTAAAACCTTCGTAAAAAATAGTATTTTTTTCATTGATTGTGTTTGCCATCACACTATTGGAATTCGAACAAACTGAAATGGCAATAAAAAGTAAAACATTTTGGAGTAATCGCAAGTTTTTCATAAGAATTTAATAATTAATTTTTGATATTATTCCCATCCTGGATTTTGAACCAGATTTGGATTAAGGATTAGTTGATTATCGTGAAAAGGCATTAGTCTCCATCTTTCTTCGAATGCTCTCGGGTTATCTCTTAAAGAATATTCGAAATATCTGTTGTTATTTTCATCCCGATGAAGAGTAGGTACAAGCCAAACAGCATTTCTTTGACTTTCCACTGGTTCTTTCCAGCGTCTGAGGTCAAAAAATATGTGTTCTTCAAAATTTAGTTCTACTTTTCTTTCCTGATGGATTTCCTTTCTCATCTGATCTTTCGTAAGTCCGTTAGGAATATCAGGCATTCTACCTGTATAACCCATATATTCTTCTTTGTTAGGGTACTCTGTTCTTTGTCGGATCAAATTGATTGCCTGTAAAGCATTCAGTCCATTACCAAGCCCATCAACTTCTGGCCCAAATGCTTCATTCATTGCTTCGGCATAATTTAGAAGGACTTCCGCATACCTGAGGTGAGGAAAATTATGATGGGAATCTTTATTCCATTCATTTTGTTTATCCATATTGCCATATTTTATCATGATATGAAATGAGCAAGTATTGGAAGTATTGTTTTTTGCCGCATCGAAAGTAATCGTATTGTTTCCTCTCTCATATAATTCCACATCGTAGCCTCTTATTCGCGCTCCATTATAAGCCCAGTCTCTGTAAAACCTGGGGTCGAGGTTTTTGTAAGGATCCTGCAAGTCCCATCCTGATTGGGGATCATTTTGGTTGTATGCCTTTCCATCTTTAATTACTTTATACTGTTTGATAATGTTGTATGTACCCTGGTTTCGTCCAATATTCTGGAATGTCAGGCCTAATCCGGGAGGAAATGCCTGCAAACTTGGAAAAGAAGCCAAGGGTTGTAAACGTGCAAAAATTATCTCAGAATTAAAGCGGGTATGAAAGAGAGTTGAAATATCATGATGCAATGAATAGGCATTCAAGTTTATAACTTCATAAGCTGCCTGAGCTGCTTTTACCCACTTGTCTGGATCGAAACTACCTCTGAAAGGCGAATCATCAGGGTTTTCTTCATCATTAAATAAGGGGCTTGCTGCATGAAGAAGTACCCTTGATTTTAGTGCGAGTGCAGCACCTTTTGTTGCTCTTCCATATTCTGTTCCAGGCCATGTTCGAGGTAGTTGTGCGGCTGCCTCATCCAGCAGTTCGGTAACAAATTCAACACATTCGTCATAGGTATTTCTGCTTGCAGTAATAACTTCTTCACCACCCTCAAGACTTTCTTTAACGATTGTAACCCCGCCAAAAAACTTCATCAGTTCATGGTAGTAGAAAGCGAGCAAAAATTTTGCTTCCGCAATTTTTTGTTGTTGTTCTTCTTGTCCATATCCAAATTCAGCATTAAAAGGTACTTTTTCAATATTTTCCAGAAACTGCCAGGCCGCACGAATGCTTTCATAATTTCTACGATAAACATTCATCCATTCATGCCCGGGATAAGTGCTATGGCTGAATATGCAATTGCTTGTCCCCCAGCTTCCAGAGTTGAAAATCCATACATTAGACCAATTAATCATCGGTTGACCATAAACTGTTCCACCTTGCAGATAAACATCTCCACTGAAGCGGCCCATTTCATTTTGTCTGTCGGCCAAAATATTTGGTACCCGAACATATAGATCATTCAAAACCTCATCAGCAAATATAATGTTAGAGTAAATGTCTTCTATTGTAAGATCACCTGTATCTTCTTTATCTAATAAATCATCGGGGTCAGAACAAGAAATTGAAAAAAATGCAGTTATGAGTGAGATGATCATTAGTTGAAAAGAAAAATTTGATGAATGTTTATCGAGCATGTAGGTTTTTATTTTGTGATAAAAAATGATATTCATAGTTTTAATTTTTCTGTTTTAAATTACAGTATGCCATACCTCATTAAAAATCTTTAGAATGAAACTGAAATACCTGCGCCATAATATTTAGATTGTGGATAAAAGGAAGCACTACCCATAGGCGATTCCGGATCTATAAAATCCAACTCACTAAAAGTTAAAAGATTTGATCCAACAATATAAATTCTGGCTCTACGCATTCTAAAACTTTGAATGAATTTATCAGGCAGGTTATAGGAAATTTCGATTGTTTTTAGTCTGAGATAATTCCCTGGTATTAAACCAAATGTTGATATTTTTCTTGTTTGAGCAGATCCATCTATTCCTAAACGGGGGTAGGTTGCCGTTTCACGTGTATCAATACCAAGTTCAGGAAAATAAGCCCATCTGCCGAGATGTATCTCATGTACTTTAGCCCCATTTACAAATTCTCTTAAGTAACTGGTGTTGAGAAAATAATTGGAAAAACCACCAGCACCTTGCCAAAAAGTATTTACACTAATTCCTTTGTATTCTGCCCCCAGATTCAATCCATAAATATATTCGGGAGTGTTTGATTTACCAATATAACCTACATCATAGGCGTCAATAATTCCATCGCTATTTCTGTCTGTAAACTTAAGGTCACCGGGTTGCGCACCATCATCCGGAACAGGTACCAAAGGTTGTGCATTTTCGGGAAGAACATACTTATTTGCGCCTTCAACCGTTTCGTCCCAAATATATCCCAGTTCTTCGTAAGAGTAAAACTCACCGCTCCAGGTATATCCAAATATTTGGCCTATTGGACGGCCCGTAGCATTCATATAGTCCAGTTCCTGAATAACTTCGTCAAAGAAAAGCCGTTTATTGCGCGCAAAAGAGAAGTTTGCACTAACCGAAAAATTAATTTCGCCTATGGATGGCATTGTTTTGATTTCGGTTTCAAATCCTTTATTTTCTACTTCCCCAAAGTTTTGTGGCGGTAGTTGTGAGCGGGAAACTCCAAAAATCTGCGTGATGGTTCTTCTTTGATCAAGAATATCGCTTCTGTGCTCGCGAAAAGCATCAATAGCTATATTAAGTTTGCTGTTAAACATCCATATGTCGATACCAATGTTTTGTTTTTCTGCTGTTTCCCAAGTAACGTTATCATTACCCAACGTACCTTCTCTGGTATTATATCTGATGTCGGGAGTTAAACCGAAAGCATATCCTGTTCTGAAGTTTTCCTGATCATCCCAGGGAAACAACCTATTGAATGTAGATTGGTAAAGGTATCTGTAGTTTCCTATTTTATCGTTGGCCACTTTTCCAATGGAACCTCTTACTTTGAGAAAGTTAATGATTTTTGAGTTAAAAAACTCTTCTTCCGATATGGTGTATCCTAATGAAAATGCTGGAAGAAAAGCAAATCTGTTTCCAGATACAAATTGATCAGAACCATTATATCCGGCATTAAATTCAGCAAGATATTTATTTTTATATCCATACGTTATCCTTCCGGCAAATCCTAATTGGCTGGCAGGAGGATTATGAGCAAAAATTCGGCTGTTTATATTGTATAATAACAATGCAGTGATTTCATGATCTTGCTTGATTGTTTTGTCATAGGTTATTGCTGTTTCAACGTAGTTTGTTTGATTGAATGAATTGTTGTTAAAATTATAATAGGGCAATACAGGTCTGGTTATTTGTGTATAGCTTGAATCAGCAGGATCAAATTGGTAGGAGGGTGGTTTTTCTGTCATGGTAAGATTATATCCATCGTTTATCATCAGTCCGTACATAAACCTTGCAGCCAAACCATCTGCAATAAAGTTTAGTTTTTGATTCCACCTAATATTTCCTTCCAATTGATTGTATTTAGAATTTCTAAATCCACCCTGCCTCAGATCGATATATCCGTGCTCAACATTTCTGGTATCAGAGCTGTTTCCAAAAGATCCATCAGGATTTAAAGGTGCCATTGCATTAGGGCGAGTTACAATGATATTATCCCACATGCCATTTCTGTTTGATCCAAAATAATCACCACCATTGGGTCCGTGAACGTCTTCCATCCGTCCGCTCATGTTTACCAGAATTTGTGATGATCGCCCGATATCAAAATCAAAATTCGCTCTAAGATTCATTCTCTCATAGGCATTATTGGTTTTGTAATCCATATTTTCCCATTGTTTATATGCTCCACTTTGTGATACATACTCAGCAGATACATAATATTTTACTAATTCACCTCCTCCAGACATGTTGATGTCGTGCCTGTGTTCAGGATAGGTTGGTTCTACCATCAATTCGTACCAGTCAATATCAGGATGAGTGTAAGGGCTTTCACCCGATTTATATAGTCTAAGGTCTTCGTCGGAATAGAATTGATTGACCGAACCACCGTTCCAGATCGCTTCATTGTAAAGTCTGGCATAGTCATAAGAATTGAGGAAGTTGGGAAAACTGATGATACTATGGAGTCTTAATTGAGAATTTACATTTATAACCGGACTTCCTGTTTGTCCTCTTTTTGTTGTAATAATGATTACGCCATTTGCACCTCTAACACCATAAACAGCAGTTGCAGATGCATCCTTCAGTACAGAGAAAGATTCTATATCTGCAGGATTAATTCTGTTGAGAGAACTTTCGATACCATCAACAAGAACAAGGGGAGATGAGTCATTTGTTGTACCTCGTCCTCTGATAAGTATGGTGGCATTATCATTGCCTGGTTCGCCTTCTCCACTTCTTGTAATAACTCCCGATATTCTTCCACCAATTGAATTAGAAAGGTTGGAAGCAGCAATATTTTCCATTTCTGTAACCCTTGCCGTTGAAATTGCACCAACCAGGCTTGCCCTTTTCTGACTTCCATATCCAACAACAACAACTTCATCTAAATTTGTGAGGGCATCTTCCATAACAATATTAATATTTGTTCGGCCTTCAAGCGGAATATCAAGGGTTTTATATCCAATAAAAGAAACAGAAAGGATTGCATTTTCATTCTCAACTATAATTGTAAAATCTCCGTTAACATCTGTGAAAACACCATTAAGGGTACCTTTCTCAACAATATTTACCCCGGGAAGATCTAAACCAGTTTGGTCTGAAACACTTCCTGATACTGTTACCTGAGCAATACTTTTATTAAGGCATAATAAGTTGATAAACATGTATATTGCAATGAAATATAAAATATTTTTTTTGCTCATTTTTTTATTCATTTAAAGTTTCAAATATTACCAGCCTGGGTTTTGTGTTAGAAAAGGAGAATTTTTATCAATTTCGGATTGAGGTATAGGGTATAAGTACATTTTTTCCAGAAAGACTCTATTTTCAACATTATCAATTGTTTCATATGAAAATGTATTGTCAGCATTTTTAATAATTTTTAATCCAGTGACTGGTTTGTTTAAAACATCCATTGCTATTTTCCATCGGCGAAGATCAAAAGTGCGGTGTTCCTCAAAGGCCAGTTCCACTTTTCGTTCTTCTCTGATGATTTCTCTCATTTGATTTTGTGTAAGATCACCAGGTAGGGGCATAAATATTTGTGATCTGATTCTTAGCTGAGTAATAGCCTGTGCAGCAGTAGTTCCAAAGTTTTCGGGATCGCTGTAGGGTCCATAAGATTCATTCATAGCTTCAGCAAAATTAAGTAATACCTCGGCGTATCGTAAAATTGGCCAACAATGGTCTGCGACACCCGTTTGCCCACCAAACCACCTTGCATCCTGATCTAAAAATTTTCGTAAATAAAAACCTGTTTTGGTTGAATTTATGCTTTGCATATCTTGCCCACCTTCAAATGTTTCAACCTGATGGCCCATCCAATTGGCACCATTATGCAAGATGGTGGCAGTCATTCTTGAATCTCTGTTATTGTAAGGGTTTGAAACATGATTGGGGTTTTCCCAGTCAAAAGTACTTCCATCGCTCATCAAAAAACTATTGAAAAGATCCAGACTTGGATTGGTAGCCCCTTGTCCTCCGGTAATACCTGTAGGTCCGTTTATTTGTTCAAGTCTGTTATTCGGGTCATCTGTTCGGTTAAAGATCATTTCTTTATTAGAAGCATCGATGGTGATAAAAAAATCCTGGAAATTGTTGTATAAAGAATATTGACCTAACTCCATAACCTCATAGGCCGCTTTTGCAGCCAATTTCCATTTATCTTTATTGTATATCCCACTCCATGGGGTTGCTGAATTGTTTTCCGGATCATTGAAAAGGGGACTTGCGGCATATAGCAGAACTCTGGCTTTTAGTGCCATAGCAGCACCCTTTGTTGCTCTGCCAAAATCATTGGCATTTTCAGAAGGATAGGAAAGGGGTAAGAATTCAGCGGCTAAATCGCATTGATCGACAATATATTCAATGATAGCATCATAATTACTTCTTTCTTCTTCTACAGTATCATCTGCATCATAAACTTTATCTATAACAGGAACTCCTCCGTATCTTTTAACCAGTTCGCTGTAAAGCAATGCTCTTAAAAAATAGGCTTGTCCTATAATGTTTTTTCTGTATGAGGGGTCTTTTATTATCCTTTCAGTAATTTGGGGTTCTATGTCTCTGAAAAAAATATTTATTGCTCTTATGCCTTTATAGTTATTGCTCCAGTTATTATCCGGGTTGTTTGTACTACCCCATGCACCCGTTCCAATGCGAAAAGCCGGGGAATTATTAGCACTGTTCACTGCCAGGTCGGTAGAAGCATCAAGCATTGAATTTCCTAATCTGTTGTATCCGTTAGGTACATAATTGTATAAAGAATTGATGTATTGTTTTAAGAAAACTGAATCTATGTAAGTAGCAGATACATCATTGAAATTAAAAGGTTTATCACTCATTTTGGCGCAAGATGAAGCCAAAATAAAAAATGCTATGATGATGGTATAAGGACTTATTTTTGAAAATGATCTCATCTTCTTATGAATTAGAATTTTTAGTTTTAAGAAATCAGTACTATTGCAGCAGTGACCTTATCAGCAGCCTTGTTGGCAACAATAGTGTAAAATTGTTTTGAAACTACTATCATGTTTGTTCAAATCAAACTTTTTTTGGTGATTTTTTTTTAATGGTTTATTAAAAAATAAGATTAATT
>CAYMLS010000109.1:0-14288 GCA_964390665.1 uncultured Bacteroidales bacterium
ATAATTCTCAGGATGGTAAAGCATGCAGTCAGTCTGCTGGCGAGCTCTCCCGCATGGGCGGGACAGGCTATCTGACCTATTTAATAAAATTATAAACAGATGAAAAATCTATTGTTTATAGCAGGTGTTTTGGTGTTTCTAACAAACAGCTCACTCGGAATTGCGTTTGCTGATCTGGAAAAGCAATTGCCGGACATGCCGGATGACACCATAAAAGTGAATACTTTGCTTGATCTCGGTAGCCACTATTGCTATACTGATGTTGATAAGGCACTTCTGTTTCTGCAGGAAGCCATCGTTTTATCAGCTGGTTTGAACTACATGAAGGGCTTGGGGGCAGGATTTCTCTGGCAGGGAAGGACTTATTATTATAAAGATGAATATGACATTGCATTGCGCCATCTGGAAAAAGCAAGGGAGGTTTTTGATAAAACCAATGATCGCGAAGGAATGATCAGGTACCATCGGTTTGTGGGTACCATCAACAACATAACAGGTAATTTCCCCAATGCCATCAGAAACTTTCAGGAGTCCGTTAAAATTAGTAAACAAATGGCGCTTTCTAAAGATATGTATCTCGGATATTGTAGTTTGGGGAATGTATATTTGGGCCGCAACGACCACCAAACGGCCAAAGAATATTTCCATGAAGCACTTGCATTGGTTCATTACATTGATGAACCGGGTTTGGTAAGCATTCTTTTTTCCAATATGGGTAAAGCTTATGAACTGAATAACTCCCTGGATTCAGCGCTGATTTTTTATGAAAAAAGTCTGGAGAAAAGATGGGATGATGGAGGAACCAGGATGATCGCCAGCTCAGAATACTGCATTGGTAGTGTTTTGATAAAATTGGGGCGTTTCGGCGAGGCATTGCAAATACTCAGTTCTTCTAAAGATAAATATGTGAAGTTACAGGACGATACAGGCGTTTGTATCAATCTAATTGAAATCAGTAAAGCAATTTATCATACCGGACATACCGATGAGGCAATGATAGTTGCCCGGGAAGCAATGGCATTGGCCAATAAGTTGAATAACCCAAAGCTAATAAGTGATACTTATTCAGGTATTGCCCCGGTAATGGCTTGGGCAGGTTATTATGATCTGGCCTATCAGTATATGGTTATGAATAATGCACTGAAAGACAGCCTGGCACTTGTTAACCGGGAAAAGATCATCAGTGAACTGGAAGTTCAGTTTCAAACCGCAAGGAAAAATGATGAAATCAGGCTGCTGAAAAGCAGGAACGAAATTCAGCATAAAAATATACTGCTCCTTTATGTTTCCCTCATAGGTTCGTTGGTCATTCTTGTGTTGGTTTTTGTTTTATTCCGTTTGAAAAGTAAAAGTTTAAAACGGCAAAAGGAATTGTATGAAAGTGAAAAAACCATTCAGGATCAGGAAAATGAGATCAGGGAGAAAGAACAATTGCTGTTAAAAGGACAACTGGAATCCAAAAATCGTGAACTTGCCTCTAAAGCACTGGAAATGTTGCGCATCAATGAAACCATTGGTGATGTTATTGAACAATTGGAGATGATCAGAGAAAGAGCGCCTTCCAACGAAAAAGTGAATCAGAACATCAATCATATTGTTTCCGGACTTGAGTCGCAGCTGAAAAACAACTCCTGGAATGAATTCGAAAAGGTCTTTACCAATATCCATTCAGAATTTTTCAGGAAGTTATTATCTGCATGTCCTGATTTAACTTCCTCTGAAATCAAAATTGCAGCATTGCTCAAATTAAACCTTTCTACCAAAGAAATTGCCGCCATAACCTTTAAGTCGGAAGCAGGCATCAAGTCTACACGCTATCGTTTAAGGAAAAAACTACACCTTGATAATGACGAAAGCCTTATTCCTTACCTCATGAAAATGGACTGATCCCTGATTTCTTTTCTTTGTCTGAAGCAACTCTACCTGTTTATGTTCTGGAAAATATTCCGGTTGACCGCTTCCTGGTACTTCACTGCCTGTATCGCGATCCTGCAAAACCAAATTTTTTTCTTTCATTGAAAAGGAAGGGAAAATGCACCCCTACCAAATGGTTTATCAGCACCTTTCCATTCTGAATAAAATACCGTGCTTTTTAATGTGCATAAAATCAGCATGTTCGTTGTTTTGCTACTTTTTGAAACACCCTGCGAAGCCTTTTGCAGCGGTAATTATTTGCAGATAACCTTTGCCGTGTAGTAGATTTGAAGCATAAACAACCACCGATGCAGAAAAAAACCACCAAACAAAAGAAGCAGGACGATCTGGCAAAAAACCAAAATACGGAAGAAAAATGGTCGGAAAGAAAAAAGAAAACACGGACACGAAGCGAAGCCCTGAAGAAAATCATTCAATACTTTAATAAAAAATAAGCAGTGATAAAAATCAATTTTAGTTACAGACCTTCTAAATCAAAATCTTATGAAAAAAATTTTACACAAATTCCTTCTGTTATTCCTATTTCTGGGTGTAATGCCTGGTTGTGAGGTTGAAGAAAATGAAACTTTTTATGACGACTCATTGATCATTGTGCACTCCATGGGCGATCGATATGCAATTGTTTCGCCTGCAACAGGCAAAGTGCTTTATGAGGTGATACCTGAAAATCTTAACCAGCAAATCAGTGCCCGGGATTTGAGTTTTAACAGCGAAAAAGCACTTTTGCTTGCCAAAGAACCTGACAATACTTATGTGAAAATTATTTATGCCTGCGACATGGAGACCGGTGAAAATCTAACACAGGTAACAAGCAGGCAGATGTGGGATATTCAGTCGATGGATGCCTCTGGCACTGCCCCTTCTGTTGTTTTTCACGGTCATCCTGTTGATGGAGGTGCATCAACAAGTAACATTTTTACCATCAATACGGATGGCACCAATGTTCAGCAATTGACACAGAACAAAGAACTTGTGGATGGTATCGGGCTTTGGTGGCCCAAAATACCTTCTTTTTCACCCAACGGACAGAAGATTGCTTTCCAGGGAGTCA
Organism: uncultured Bacteroidales bacterium; assembly: GCA_964390665.1. GTDB lineage: Bacteria > Bacteroidota > Bacteroidia > Bacteroidales > UBA7960 > SKVR01. The sequence continues at coordinate 2,987 of CAYMLS010000109.1, forward strand.
TGAGAACACCCGACCCTGACGCATTCTGGTGGGGGCAATCTGTTATTGTGATGGATGCAGATGGATCGAACAAAACGATCCTTTACAATGAACCTGACCCTGATTCAGGCACACACAAAGATATTTCCTGGACCCGCGATGGCAGATTCCTGGTTTTCCTCACGACTGAGGGATACAGCACACCCAATGAAAGAGTAAAGGTGCTGAGGGTCGAAGATGGTCATATGATTGACATTACACAAAACCTGATGGTGGATGGAAAGCATACCTCAAATATTTGTACTTCGCCTGTTTGTAACACCCTGCTCTTTAATAAGCACCAACCGGGAGGGGGCGATCTGCACCAGATAAGTTATGAAATTACGGAAGAAGGGGATTTTCAGATCGCAGGCAGTTGGAAGGTAAAATGTAAGGTTGAAAGTGGAAATCTGCAGTTTGGAGCACCGAAATGGCAACTTTACTCTGGCGATCAATTCTGATAATCATAAAAATCGGGATGATAGCCTTATCAAATCATTCAATAACAAATCATTAAAATCTAACAATCATGAAAAAAAAGTATTCAAATTCCATTTTTATTACGATCGTGATCATATTTATGTGCACATTTGCAAAGGCATGTGCGGACGACAACGGAAACGGCATTCAATCAGGTGATTATCATTTTACTGCCAAAGTTAACGGAGTTAGTTTTATCAGTATAGAAGAAGAAATGGCTGCCGTGCACCAGGACGAATATCTGGTTATTACGGGAGGTACTTCCAATGCGGAAGAGATCATCACCTTGCAGTTTTTTGATTTTCCTGGCAATACGGGTGTTTATAATATCGGAAGTGGTGAGTACGATACCCATTGTTTTTACTCCAATGACTCAGAATCATTCTTTGTTTTTGATGATGACCCCCTATCCTCCGGAACATTAAACATTACCAAAATATCTGCCCAAAGCATTGAAGGAACTTTTTCGTTCACAGGTGTTACCAATAATGGTCAAACTACCATGGAGGTAACCGATGGAAGTTTTCATGTTCCCGTTTTTTCCACCCCTTAGTTTTTTAAACATGCGGGATGGGTTTTTATCTGGTGCCTGCAAGAAAACCCACGTTTTTATCTGTGCTTGATTAAGAAAACGTAAAGTGCAAGGCGGGCGATGGCCGAACCGAGCCATGACAAAAATTTTGACACACACGCACATGATTATAATTCGCGGCTTGTAAAGCATGTAGTCAGATTTTTAGCGAGCTCCCCCGTAAGAAAAGAACGGGGCTGGCATCTGACCGATGGTAATCGGCTGTTTTGAAGGCGAAACCAACGTTTACCCACATTTCATTTTGGGCAGCTATTGGCGTTTTCTTGCAAGCACCAGCTAACACATCATCCGCATCCTGAAACTCTATTGCTTTTCAAATACAATACCCACAGACCTGCCGCTGGAAGCTTCAAACCCTGTTACTTCATCCTGTTCGTTGCGCATAAATTTCAGGTTGGGAATAGGGAATGTGGCCGTAAAAACGTCTTTTTCTTCCGCTTTTAAAGGCAGGTCGTCCATACGCCGGTGTTGTAATACAATCTCCCCTTCCTCGTTGAGGGCAACGCTGTAGAAAGCTTCCAGTTCCATGCTGAAATACCTGCCGGTGTATTGCCTGATGTCTTGTTCTGAGGGTTTCCAGGCGGGCTCATGAATTCTGTTGGCACGATGATGACCGTTCTGATGCAGTGTAATATGCTCTGGTTTTTCATCTCCATTGCGATGAAATGTGATACTGGCCTCTACCACTTTGAGGTAGAAGGTGGAATCGGAACTGGCAAACAATTCAAATTCAGGTTGTCCTGTTGCCTGGGCAAGTATCTTATCATCTTCTCTGCGAAATTCCAATATGAAATCCGGGGCATCCTCCATGGCATATCTGCCGGCAAGGTCATCAAATTTTTCTGCATCATAAACAAAATCACCCGGGTCTGTTGTCTCGGCTATTACTTCATCATCTTCTTCAATATCCATTACATCTTCAAAAAATATCCTGGCCATTTTTCGTGCGATCTGCCCCGAAAATTCACTGTTGTTGCTTTGGGTTACCACGGCACCTTTTACTTCGGGAAACATCATCAACATCGACCGATGAGCCACATCAGCTCCGCCGTGCTCTACCATTTTTAATCCGTTCAACTCTCCTATGGCAAGGCCGTAAGCATATCGCATGGTATCACCGCTGTTGAATAAAAAAGGTGTTTGTAGTTTCTCCATTAACTGTGAATCTCCAACAACAGGTTGCGAGAAATTCCGAATCCATTTTTCCAGATCGGGCAAGGTGGTATAAATTCCACCTGCACCGCGGGATGCATAAATATCTCTTTGCTCTATGTATTCTCCCTCCTCTGTTTTGGAGTATCCCTGCGAGCTCCCTTGAATGATATAGGTTGGGTTTTTCCGCACCACTGTATGATTCATGTCCAATGGCAGAAAAATATTTTGCTTCATCCATTCATCAAATTCCTCTTCTGTTACGCGTTCAATAACTTCTGATAAGAGGGCGTAACCCGTGTTGTTATAATTGTAGGATTCACCAGGTGTGTTTTGAAGTTCGGGTTGATTTTGTACCAACAGAATGATCTCCTCCATCCGGATGGGGTCTTCAATTTGTCTCCCTGACATCATCAATGCGTTGAGGTACTCCCTGTATCCGCTGGTGTGCGATATAAAATGCCATAGTCTGACGGTATCGCCCAGATCGGGTAACTCAGGAATATATTTTCTTATATCATCATTCAGCGATAAAAGTCCCTGCTCTTCCAGCAAGGCAATGCCGAGCGCTGTAAACTGTTTGGAAGTGGATCCAATATTGGTGGTGGTGTTTATTTCAAAGGGAATGCTATGGGTTAAATTTGCCATCCCAAATGCCTTTTGGTAAATAACCCTCCCGTCGCGAATCACCATCACTGCACCGCCCGGGGTTTCCTTGTTGTCAAATTCTTCCAGGAGTTTTTCCGTGGATTCTATCTGATCTGGTGTGGGTTCTGCTTTGACCTGTACAGTAATTCCTGAAAAAAGCATGAAAATTGCCAATACCCAAAGGGTTGATAATAAATGATATGTTTTCATATTTTGTAGATTTGGTTTAAATAGTTATGAGTTCTGAACTGTTGTGCTATTATATAAAATCATGCCAATGCTTTTAATATGCATGAATACAGGATTATACGTTAAAGGAGGTGTATTTAACCTTTCGAAACCAACTTGTTTTTGTACGAAATCGTACAATTTGATCGTTTTTGTACACTTTTGAGGTTGTTGCGACTTTGGGTGCTCCGGGTGGTAAATGTTTTATCTTTTTATTTTGAATGGGCAAGGCAATGATAAAACGCATGGATAAAGGAGTTGGAGTGGATTTTTCTATATAAACAACCCGATGGGAAAATGATCAGAATTTTCAAAGAAAAACGGAGACAACAACCGGTTGAAGTATATTGCAACCGGTTGTTGTCTGAGCTTTAAAATGAATTGAAAACTTATCCGAAAGTATTATAAGGAGGGGGTAACTTATGCCTAACAACCGCCCTGTACACTTGTGGTAACCGTTTTCATTTCGGGTATGGCACCACTGCCTGCCGATGAGGAGTTGTTTCGTTCAGCGGCAGATTGCACAGGCATGTATCGCGGAAAATCAAAACGTGCCTTCTCTTCCTGGTAGGAAGCAAAAGCCGGGTCAAATCCCTCCAGTACATGCTGGCGCGCGCTTTCGTAATTGCCTGCCAACACTTTTACATGTATGTTTTTATCTACCGATAAAAGAAGCATCCTGGCTGTTTGCGCTCTGGATTCTTTGCCTGCGTAAAGTACAACAGTTTTTTGCCGGTGACCTTTAAGACTACTTATGCTGCTTTTGTTGAGCAGATCGTTGAAGGGGATATGGATGGCATTGGGGAGGTGCCCCTTATCGTATTCATCTTTTGCACGCAGATCAACAAACACTATGTTCTCTTGCGAATCATCATTTTCCATGGCAGCGTAAAGGTCTGCATTGTAGAAAAGATAGTTTTTGTTTTCCAAAAGTTCAACCACCTGTGAATTGGCTCTTTTGTAATGATGATTGGTGAAAATATTGACAAAAAACATGATCAGCACAAAAGAAAAAAACAGGATACTGATATTTTTAAGCGTTTTATATTGATTCATAACAAAATATTTTAGTGTTTAAAATCAGCAACCTCCTCTACCACCTGGAGTTTGCAAATCAATGATCTGTTTTACGGGAGTCTCCCGGGGTTTTTCGCTTCTGTCGGCTTTGCCTTCCAGGAAAAACTCCCTTGCTTTGGCAATAAACCTTTTTTCAAATTCTTCATCCAGGTTGAGCGAATCGCGGGGTTGCAGTTCAGTTTTAAAAATCATCCCGAACATGCCGTTCAATCCGCCTTCCAAAATATAAATTTCTTCGAATCCTGCTCTTGCCGCTACTGCCCAGCTCAATTCTGCTTCACTGTCTCCAAAACCGTAAAAGATCTTTTTTCCTTCAGTGTTAGTGAAAAAATCACGGTAGGTTCTGCCCAGTATCTCATCGATCTGTATATTGACCGCTCCGGGGAGTGCAAAATGATGGAAGTCGGTGGAATCTCTCACATCAATGAGGAAAAAGTCATCTTTATTTTCTATGATCTTGTAGGCTGCTTCTTCTGCATTAACAAACCGGCTTTCGTCCTGTAAATTGTTTACCAGTTGTTCGGGTGTCAGCTCTTGTGCATTGCTCCGTCTTTGCTCGGGCAAAAAGAGGAAAATAAAAATGGATGTGATCAGCAACATGGCGGGGGTCACATAAGAGGGGCGCTTATCTGCCACCTCTATGGAAACATTGTTGACATTGTCTTCGATTTTCTGGGTAACGAAAAAGGCGATGACCGCCATCATCACCATCAGAAATGCAAACCACGACCTGGAAATGCCAAGCGATTCGTAAGCAAAAGGTGCTCCCACGAAGTATCCGTTATAGAAAGTTTCCCACTGAGGATAAAAGTGTCCGAAAATGAAAATACCTCCAAACGCCCCTACGATAAAGAGCATGGCGTCGATTTTTCCCACCGTAGCGGCCACGATACTGGTTCCGGGGCAGTATCCACCAAGAATAAAACCCAATCCCATAATGGCGCCACCTAAAATGGCAGAACGTACATAAAACGGGTTGATGTAAACCAGGCTCATGTCTATCCATCCCATGTAATTCAGAAATAGTAAACCTGTCATGGCGGTGATGCCGGCGGTAAAAAAAACACGTAATACAACAAAATCGTAGCCATAAAACAAACCTGCCAGTTTACGTGCAGAAGAAAATCCAGCCTGTTCGAGGGTATATCCAAATCCGATACCCAGCAAAAGGGCGAAAAATAAATTGAGTTGAGGGTTTACCAACCCTTCGGGTATAAATGGTGCCATATAATAATATCTTTAAATTAAATCCATAATTTTCTGAAGAACCAGGCAAAGAAATACCCGGAGGCAAAGATCAGCAGCATGGTAACAATCCCTCCGGTGGATAGCACGGCCATACCGCTGAGTGCTGCTCCGCTGGTGCATCCACGACCAAACTGAGCACCCAGTCCGAAGAGAATACCACCGGCAATGGCAAATAATGCACGCGTGCGGGGTTTAATATTCGGACCTCTGTCCATTTTAAATGCCAACCGGTTGGATGCGGCACCGCTTATAAAACCTCCTGCAATGACACCCAGTGCCAAAAAAACCAACCAGGAATTTAATGAACTTTCTTCTGATTGGAAAAATCCATCATAAAAAGCAGATTTTTGGGCGTATTCAGGAGCAGCACCCGCCACACCTGTGATCAAAACATCCTTTACGGCTCCGCTGGCACCTAAACCACGCCCGGTGATCACAAATGAGGCCAGCAGAACCAGTCCAAGCAGAAAACCTGCCAGGTAAGGGTTCATGTAAGGTTTCGGTTTATTTTCTTCCATATCGCTTGTGTTTATTGAGTGAATGGTTGTTATTTCTGTTTATTGACTGCCTTACAGGCAATTGTCTGAATGATCATGCCCGGGTTCAAGGTTTTTGCAGTTTTGAAAATCAGGAAATCTCGTTGAAAAGACGCAGTGACTGTTTTCAATAAAAAGACAAACGCAAAGATCGGACATTAATGAGAATTACCGTTTAGCAACCTCCCTGTGCCGAGGTTGTTTCTACAGTTTCAACCGGTACAGTGTCTTGTTCTGAATCTCCTGCACCGGGTGCCAGGTGCTTGCGGGAAACCGGAAAATCTGATACGTGTGCCTCCTGAAACCATCTGCTCGGTTTCGTTTGGGTTTGGCGCAGTGTTTCATGCATAAAAGTATTGGCTCCGTAATCAAGATTTCTGAACTGATAACCCAGCACACTCAGAAAACCGCTCACATAGCTCGCATTCTGACCTGTAAAACAATAGGTTATAATGGGTTTGTCGGTCGGAAGTGTGTAAATGTCTTCAGTGCTGTGCAATGATTGTTTGGGGTTGTATTGCACTGCTGTGGGCAGATGCCCCATGTTGTAAAGTGCTTCCGGCCAATAATTTACTACGTAATACTCTTCCGGGTTTTCCCAAATTTCCATGTAATCTATGCTTACTTCATCCCAGTTGATGTTGAGCGCTTCTTCCGCACGGGCACGCAATATTTCATAACCTGTATTTTGTCCGGTTTGGATCGCAGGCAGGTTTCCAGGTTCTTGTTTTGGATAGGTTTTTACGTCGAGCAACCCAACAAGGTCGTTGGATATGTTTGCCCACCAGTATCTTCTTGCCAGTTCCTGATTCCAGCTACTCATGCCAAATTTCAGGTTGTAGGTGTTGTCATAACCCAATAATCTTAAAATAAGGGTAACATAGCCTGAAAGTTGGGAATTTCCACAAACAATGGCGATTTTTTCAAAACTGTTGGGTTCTATTTTATTTTCAAAATAATGAAGAATGTTTTCGGGTTGGATGTTCACGGCATTTTCAATGTGCCCGCGTTTGAATTCACGAGGCTTTCTTACATCAATGATGTGGTAGTTGGAACCTTTTAAATGGGTGTACAACTCCGGTGCTGTTATAAAATAAGGAATTGTTTTGTCATTGATAATGTTACCGTTTTCCTCTAAGTACTGAAGGAGGATCTCTGTTTCCTGTGTGCTTCCCGCAGGTTTGCCGGCGGTATCTTCTTGGCTTGCGTTATTGCTGCATCCTGCCAGGAAAAGGGAGGTGAAGAAAAGAATCACCATGCTCATCAGTTGATTGCTGTATCTCATTTTATTTGCTTTTTTATAGAATTGTATTGAGTATTTTTTTGAAGTTCCGTTTTTTTCTGCTTTTATTTTGTTATGATTCGGGTTGATGTTCGCCCGGTTCTGTCAATGCATTGTGCTGATTAAAATCCTATTCCCGGGTAAGATTCCCTGAGTCCGTTTTTTCCTTTTTGTTGGTTTCAGGTGTTTCGGTTTCCAGTTCTTCCCATCCGGTGATCATCGCCTTGAGGTTTGAAGTAACGGTATGTCCTGTAGTGATCAGGTAGAGGTGCACAATGATAAAAGCCATCAGGATATAGGCTCCTATGGTATGGGCCACGGCAACTCTTTCCAGGCTGCTGATCCCCAGTTCCAATATCTCCCCATCTGATGTGTACCGGTAAAACATATAGGCCAGTCCACTGGCGATCATGACAGGGAAAACCAAAATTTTGAGCGAAAGGTAAACAAGGCGCTGCAAAGGATTGAGTTTGCTCAGCACAGTTTTGCGGGTAGGGTGGGGGGCATTTCTGAAAATGCCAAAAATATAATATTCTGCCTGTGCCTTCAGGTTTTTGGTGGTCGGAAGATACTGTCGCCATTCTCCTGTAGTGAAATGCCAGAAAATCGTAAAAATAGTAAGAATAATAAATGCCCATGCGGCTTTATTGTGCAGGTCAACAGCGTTTTCAAATCCGAAAAAAGAAAAAGAACCATGCACCTCGTAACCGGTTAAGGCAAGGAAAAAGATGAGAAAAGCCTGTGTCCAGTGCCAGAATCTTTCGTAACCTTTGTAAATGTAAACTTTTTGCTTTGACATATATTTGTATTATTTATCTGATAAACAAAAAACGATGAACCAGAAAATGTAAAAAGGGATTGTTAGTCTTTCCTTTGCTGGTTCGCTAATTTTTTCCGTGATGCAAAAAACCTGATAAATGCGTGGATGGTAACACCCACTATCGAAAGGATGATCAGCAATACACCCATGGTATCTATCGCGGCGTATTGGGTTTTACCCGGAATATAACTTCCCTCGATTCCTTCCATGCGGGAGTCGGTTCTTACATGACAATCCTCGCATTGTAAAGCTTTGTCTGATGTGGAAACCATATGGTTGACAGGGAGATACATTTCTGTATCGACAAAATCCCACTGTCCGCTATAGGGCCTGCCGAGGTACTCCATCCCTTTTTCTAGCGACAGTTCCCAGTCGAGGTCGAGCCACAGGGCTCCTTGCCCTTTTTCGCGATCCCATAGTTTTGCCTGCAATATCGACAGGTGAACCGGGTCATAGGGTTGCCTTCCCCGGTGTACTTTTGCAGGAATGATCAATGATTCAGGGTCTTTGGCATCCCCAAACAATGTGTTGATCTTCAGATGACTGGCGGTTGTATCCACTTTGTCGGACATCAAAAAATGATCGGCAGTTCCATCGAACCAAAAATACTCGGGTTCTACATTGGTTTGCCAGGAGGCATCGCCTTTGATGGATTGATACACCGGATTTCCCAAATCGTCATATAAAACAAACGCTTCCCCTTCCTGCAATGCTCCCGCTGTTGACCAATCCCAGTACATTTTGGTGGCATTTACCTTGGCGTACTCGGGGATATGACAGGTTTGACAGGCAATTTTTGCGGTGTGTGTGTTGAGCATTTCATCCAGATGGGGAGTAGGCGTGTGGCAATTATCGCAGGTAACCCGGTTGGTTGCCGATGACGATACACCGTAATAGCGACCTTTGAGTTTATGGTTTTCTGCAGTATGACAATCAATGCAGTTGAGGTTTACACCATCCACACCCATGTGCACATCTACTTCACGCGATGCAGTGAGCAGCGCCATTTCCAGATCGCCATGTTTTACATTGTTTCCTCCGCCGCCATGAAAATGACAGTAACCACAGTTCTCCGACTTAGGACGCCCGACATTTTGCACAATGTTTCTGAAATCCTGACCTGCTTCCGGGTAGCCGGCACCTCCCTTTTGTTTTTCGTAGGTACCGGTATTATCATGGCAAACCAAACAATCTACATTATAAGGATTGTCGAAATCAAAGGTTTTATCTGCATATCCGTATCCTGCGTGACAACGGTTGCAGGTGCTTTCGTTAGAGAAAATACCTGTGCAGAAATTGTTGATCAGGTTTCTTTTGCCTAAATAGGTTACGCCCCGACCTTCGATAAAATCTTCCCTTTCCCATGTGAAATGGAAACTGTGCAGTAATTCATCTCCTCTTTCGGTGTGACATGAAATGCAGGTAGCAGTGATCTCATGGGGGTTGTCAAAATCTCTTTGCAAAACCTCGTGCTTGCTGTGATCAACCGGGGAAACATGCGGTACACTGTATTCTTCCCTTAATTCAGCAAGTTTTTTGTTTTCCTCTTCTGAGGCATCGCGCAGTACTACTGTGATGATGATCAGAGGAACAACAATGGATAAAACAAATGTAACGATATTCTTCATAAAAGTATGTTTTGATAATTGATGAAGTTTCTTTGATCTGAATCTGGAATTGTTAATTGAAAGACCAGATACTATTAACAGGTTCCTCTTTGAAACACTGCCACGGATAGCATACAGTCCTTCAAGTGTTTATTATAAACTCACAAAAACACATATGTAGGATGTGACATGTATAGTTTTCGGTAACAAATGTATGAATATGATTGGTTCTGCAAAGAAAAATCAGGTTTTTAGAATGTTTCCACACAAAGATGTATATGTCTGATAAACAGACTGAAAGAAGACTATTTTTATTTAGTCTAAATATAAATTTTGATTGTTTGCCCCGACCCGGTGAAATCTTTGTTTTGGGGGTATTATGCTCAGAAAGACAAAAAAGTTTTGTTTCCGTTTAGGATAAATCATTACACCACCCAATCATCCTTTTTTATAGCAACTCCCGTTTATCAAATTCCACGATCTCCAGGTCATTGATCTGATCATGATCGATGGTGAACCGGAGAATGCTGATGGTTTTGTGGAATCCCTGCTTTCCTGCAGCACCCGGATTGAGATGCAGGCATCCGTATTGCTTGTCGAATATCACTTTGAGTATATGCGAATGTCCGCTGATAAACAGTTTGGGTGGATGGGTCTGCATGATCTTTTTTACTTCGGGGTTGTATCTTTTGGGGTATCCACCAATGTGTTTGATCATCACATCTGTTTTTTCGCAGGTAAAACGCAGTATTTCTGGAAACTCCGATCTTACATCCTGCCCGTCAATGTTGCCATACACTCCCCTCAGTGGTTTGATGTTTCTTAGTTTTTTTACCATCTCGTAATTCCCAAAATCTCCTGCATGCCATATTTCATCGCATGCCCTGAGAATCCTGGGCAATTCGGGATGGAAAAAGCTGTGTGTATCGGAAAGGAGTCCTATTCGTTTCAAAATATATAATTAAGTTTTATGCAATAATTCGTTAACTCACCTATGTCAGTATCTGGTTGATCAATCCTTGATCTCAACCGATACCTTGCCGCCAGGTGAAACACCGATCAGAACACTCGGTTTTGCAACAACAATCTGCAGCGCCAGCATGCGGGCATACTCAGGGAGTGTTGTTCCTTTTACCGGTACCACATGCTCAATGCATCTCACTTCAAACCGGTCATACAGGTCCAATTCCCGGAATATCCGGCAATCGGAACCCTGTCCGGGAATCAAATAAATAATGGTATCTGATCTCATAACAAACAATTCAGCAGGTAAAAAAATAAGTCTGTTAAAATGTAACATCACCTTGCTGTCATTGTTTTTGATTTCAATTTCTGTATTCTCAGGCAAGTCAGAAGTCTTGTGGTTTGCTTTGCCATCTGATGATTTACCCGTCGATTCCCGCCTTTTTTGATTTTACATTATTGAACCCAGTCCGAAAACTTGTTTTCAGACTGGGTTCATGATTGATTGATAATATTCTGATCGTTCGTTTTTGTTCCTGACTGACTGTTGCTCATTCATGCTTAAAAACAACCCCATTCAAACCTGTTTGAAAACCTCTTGTGGTTTCAGGCCATGTTCCTTGTGTAATCCATTCGTAGTATTCCAATGCT
>CAYMLS010000110.1:0-14249 GCA_964390665.1 uncultured Bacteroidales bacterium
TTTTTTCCCTGGCATGCACCATCCAGCGTGTTGCCAGTATAAAACTGTACTCCCGGTTCTGAAGTTAAAACCTCCAGTTTTCGACCAGTTACAGGAGAATAGATGCTGGCGGCCATCACCAGCTCATCTTTCTGATCCTTGCCGCGGCTGATCACAAAATTATGATCATACCCCAATCCATATCTGAGCTGATCATTTTCTGTTTCAATCTCATCCCCTACCCTTTTAAATGATCTGAAATCAAAGGGCGTACCTTCAACAGAGGCAATATCTCCATTGGGTACATTTTCACTGGTCATGGGTGTATATTTTTCAGCATTTATTTTCAGCACATGATTTAATATACTCTGATTCCCCTCCCCATCGAGGTTAAAATAAGGATGCGAAGTAAGGTTGATAATGGTTTTCTGATCAGTAGTAGCTTTGTATGATATCTGAATCTCTCCATTATCATGTAAGGTATATATCACATTCACCTTTATGTTTCCCGGATATCCTGTAGACATATGAGGCAACAAATAGGATAATTCAATATGTCTGTCATCATGCTCAACAACATCCCAAACCACCTTATGAAAACCTTTTTCTCCCCCATGCAAATGATTGGTACCATTATTGGCCTCAAGTGTATAGTGATGACCATTAAGATCAAAAGAGGCATTGGCAATACGGTTGGCAAAAGGTCCAATAAGTGCTCCGTAGCAATAGTTATCTTTTTCAATGTACTCTTTTACAGAAAGAAACCCCAGCACAATATCATCCCATATACCATTTTTATCGGGTGTTAAAATGGAAACTATGCGCCCACCATAGTTGGTTATAAAAATCTGCATGCCTTGCTCGTTTTGCAAGGTATACAGTGAAACTTGTTTTTCATCTTTTTGCGTCAGAAAATCCTCTTGTCTGGGAATTTTTAAATCATTAACAGTGTTCATGCCTATTTCTGAATTTACTTTTGATTAAAAAATCTGATATTTGCGAAATTAAAACGTAAAAGCAATAAAAGAGAAAGTATTCTCATCAATGCTGATCGGAGGGTTGAACATTATTCAACCAAAACCACATTGGTTTACTTAGAAGGAAAACTCAGGTTGATACCATATACTTTTTCGTTTTTCGGCGGCAAAGGTAATGATTGTTCATTATTTTGTTTTTATTTTTTTAATTTAGAATTTTACCTCAAAAGACACAATTTTAGTAAACAAACCATAAACGATTAAATACCTGCACATTATGAGTTTTAAAAGTTTTTTATTCAGCCTTCTGTTGGTTATCTTATCTACGTGGTACACTCAAGCCCAGGAAATTCTGACACCTCAAAAGTTATTTCAACTAAAATCGGTTTCGGAGATATCTGTTTCTCCTGCAAAAACGCACATCGCTTATACCATCATTACGCCCAGACCCTTTACCGACAAACCCGGGGGAGATTATCGCGAGTTACATGTTTACGATCTTACCACCCATGAGTCGATCCCTTTTATAACTGGCAACAAAGTTGTAAGTGACCTGGGATGGACACCCGATGGATCTGCGGTAACTTTTCGTGCTTCTTTTCCCGAAATTCCTGGTGTTCAGGTTTATGCCATCAGTCTGAGAGGTGGAGAATCTTATCCTCTTACCCAACATACTTCCAGTATCAGATCTTATGCGTTTATTGATGATCAGACACTTGCAATTACGGCTTTGTCAGATGCCGACCCACTTCAGCAGGAAAACCAAAGAAAAGGTTTGAAAATTGAGGTTTATGAAGAAGAATTCAGACACATCAACCTTTACAGGTACAACCTCAACAACCACACAACCAAACAATTAACCAAAGGTGTTACCGTTTTTGATTTCAGTATATCTCCTGACAAAAAAACAGCCGCTGCTGCCATTGCCCCCCGCAACCTTGTTGACGATTCTTACATGTTTAAAAGAATACACCTCGTTGACCTGGAAACCGGGGAAACGAATTTGCTGATTGAAAACCCGGGAAAACTTGGCAAAATGGCATGGAGCCCGGATGGGACAAAACTTGCATTTCAGGCTGCTTCCATGCTGCAGGATGCTGTTTCAGGCAGTTTGTTTATTTTAGAGATGAACGCCAACAATACTTTTGCCGAATTATATAATTATGTGGAAGACATGGAACTTAGCATCACAGATCTGGCATGGCGCGACAACCGGACTGTTTTGTATGCTTCGCAGGAAGGTGTTGATGTAACCCTGAGTGAACAGCGCCTCGACCGCCCCAGCAGAAACCTTCTCATAGAACCAGGAAATGTGGTGTTCAGCAGATTTCATTTTGTTGATGGTCTTGTTGCGTTTGCCGGAAATACTCCAAAGCATCCTTCTGAACTTTTCACCCTGGATCTTGATCCGGAAACACCCGGTGATACAATTCCAGAGAATGAAACATCAGAAACACCGGCAAAACCCGACGACAATCAAGTTGAGCCTGTAAGGCGTACCTTTCTTAATCCTGACCTGGACAACCTGATACTTGCCGATCAAAGAAAAGTGGAATATAAAGCACGCGATGAAAAAGAAATTGAAGGGGTGCTGATCTACCCTTTAAACTATGAAGAAGACAAAAGGTTTCCATTGATCGTTTATGTTCATGGAGGCCCTGAGGCAGCTGTAAGCAATGGATGGTCAACCGGTTATAACCGCTGGGGACAAGTAGCTGCCGCGCGTGACTTTTTTGTTTTTATGCCCAACTACAGAGCCAGCTCAGGAAGAGGAGTAGACTTTACAATGGCAGGATATGGTGATCTGGTAGGAGTTGAATATGATGATGTTCTTGATGGAATAGATCATCTTACAGACACAGGATATGTTGACCGAAACCGGGTAGGCATCGGTGGTGGATCATATGGCGGGTACTTTTCCGCATGGTCGGCAACACGACATACAGACAGATTTGCCGCTGCCGTAATGTTTGTAGGTATCTCTAATCAGGTCAGCAAAAGAAATACGACAGATATACCCTGGGAAGACTATTACGTGCACTGGGGATACTGGACCTACGAAAACTGGGAAGATGTTTATGACAGAAGCCCGGTAAAGTATGCTCCCGGGAGCGAAACTCCGCTCCTTATTCTCCATGGAACAGAAGATTCGAGGGTGCATCCATCGCAGTCGCTCGAAATGTACCGAACACTTAAATTGCATGGCGATGCTCCTGTAAGACTCATCTGGTATGAAGGAGAAGGGCACGGAAACAGAAGAAATGTGCACCGATACGACTATCTGGTGCGAACACTCAACTGGTTTGAATATTACCTGAAATCAGACAACCCCAAAGACGAAATGCCCGAAAAATATATTGACTACAACAGTTTCAGGTAATCATTACATTCAATAAGCTTTTTTATCCCGGTAAATTGTTAACTTGCAGAGTTGTCAGTGATATAAAGATTAGAAAGCATAACATTTTTTTAAAACGATCGTATAAATTGCTGATGCTGGTAAAACAGCAATGATGCAACCCCCAAAACTTGCGGGGAAAGAATACAGGATGAACCCTGAAAAATTTACAGATGAAGAAAATCTTGTCAGTTATCTCCTCTTTCCTGATCATGCTATGTCTGGGAGGGGTATATGCCTGGAGCATTTTTGTTCCCGAACTCATGAAGGAATACAACTTTTCTTCTTTCCAGACCCAACTGATCTTCGGAGTGGTCATTGCTGTTTTTCCGCTTACGATGATTATTGCCGGAAATATTGAAAGAACCAGGGGCACACGCTTGCTGGCAATTCTTTCGGCTGTTTTTTGGGGTTCAGGATACCTTATGGCCAGTTATTCAGGAGGCAATTTTTTAATGTTATTCTCAGGAATTGGTATTTTGGCAGGTATCGGCACAGGATTTGGATATCTGGCAGCACTTACAACACCTGTGAAGATCTTCCCCGAAAAAAAGGGGTTGGTTACCGGTGTGGCTGCCGCAGGTTTTGGATTGGCAGCTGTGGTCATGTCTATGATCGCAGAAAATCTTTCCAACGACGGCAAAAATGTTTTACAGATATTCAGATTTATCGGAATTGTTTACGGAATAGCCATCCTGTTATTGTCCTTTTTTATTTATGTCCCTCCCCAAAAAACTTCGCACCCAAAAACCGGAGTGGGCAAACTGGTAAGACGAAAAGAATTTTATAAACTCTTTTCCGGAATCCTTTTTGGAACCTTTGGTGGATTACTTGTTATTGGTAATCTGAAAACAATAGGTGCACAACATCCCATCAGCGAACATATGCTGATCATGGGTGTATCTGCTTTTGCCATTGCCAATTTTGCCGGTCGTTTGTTCTGGGGGTTCTTAAGCGACTTCCTCGGCTCAAAATGGAGTATCTTTTCTGCTTTAACTTTTCAGGCAATTTCCATTTTCCTTATCGGATACATTCCTCTTACTCCCTCCATGTACATCTTTTTATCTGTTTCTATTGGCTTCGGATTCGGTGCTAATTTTGTCCTGTTTGCAAGAGAAACATCCCAGGTGTTTGGTGTTCACAACCTGGGGGCAGTTTACCCGTATGTTTTTTTGGGATATGCTTTGGCCGGGATATTCGGACCGGCAACAGGAGGTTTGATAATGGACTTGTTCAACAGTTTTGCCAATGCCACACTCCTTGCCTCCATCATCAGTTTTGCAGGTGCAATCCTGTTTTTATTTGACAAACAACAAAAGGGAGCAAAAAAGCAAAACCTGGCATCTTCTTAACCGGAGGTTATTAAGACGCATTCTTTATTCCCAGAGTCATCCGGCGGTGCTCCAGTCCCCAGTCAATCATCGCATCCAAAACTCCGCGCAACTGATGACCTGATGCCGTAAGTTCGTATTCAATGACAACCGGCGTGGAATCATATACCTTCCGCTTTAAAATACCATTGATCTCTAACTCTTTTAACTCTTTCGACAGCATTCGTGGAGTTATTTTCGGTATGTCGTTCTCAAAATCCTTAAACCTTTTTTTTCCAAAAAGTAAAGACCCGATAATAGGCAATTTCCATTTACCATTCAATACATTCATGGTATCATTCAGCGCCAGAACAAACTCTCCGGAACATTTCCTTATTTCATCAACTTTTGACATGGCTCGTTTTTTATGTTTTATACTATACAAAAGTATAGTACTATTTTTTATACACAAACTAACAAAAGTATAGCATCTAATGTTAGGAATTCATTATAAAATATTTTTTACTCATTTTTAAAACTAAATAATATGGCAACAAAATGGATTTTAGACCCGACACACAGTGAAATACTTTTTAAAGTAAAACATTTAATGATCACCAATGTAAAAGGAGAATTCAGGAGTTTTTCCGGTGAAATCGATGGTGCAGACTTTGCCAGCTCGAAAGCAAAAGTGGTTATTCAAAGTGATTCGATCTACACAAATAACGAAGATCGGGACAAACACCTGCGTAGTGCCGACTTTTTTGACGTGGAAAACCACAAAGAACTGGTTTTTGAATCTTCTTCATTTACCAAAAAAGATGATGGAAACTATTTGCTAAAAGGTATACTTACGATCAGAGGTATTGGCAATGAGGTTTCTCTTGATGTTGAATATGGTGGAATAAATAAAGACCCATGGGGAAATGAAAAGTCCGGTTTTTCTGTTACAGGAACCATCAATCGTAAGGACTGGAACCTGAACTGGAACGCTGCCCTGGAAACAGGTGGTGTGTTGGTCAGCGATGAAGTAAAAATTATGGCAGAGATCCAATTTGCCAAACAAAGCAGTTGATAAAACAGAAAATTCAAGCAATTATAATTTTCTCTTTCTCAAATATCTGATTTATATTCTATACAAAAGCACAGACAATACTGATCTGTGCTTTTTTTGTCTGTTTCTGAGTAAGCAAAGGAAATCAAAGCATATCCATATCTTTTACAAGCAGCGAAAAATTATAAAATGGGAAAATATTTTTTCGGGCAACAATGTTTTTTTTACCTTTAACTGCAAATCGAATAAAGGTATTCAATGGCAAAAAAAGAATTAATAAATATTCATTCCTTAGTTTTAGTGTTTTTTTTGCTTTTGGGGTTTCAATTCCCCGGAAGGGCTAAATCAGCAAATAACAATCATGCTGATCACCTGCCTTTTGAAACTTTACTGCTGAAAACATCTCATGGATATCTTTCTGTTGACAATCAAGAAATAAACCATTATGCCATTGCTTTGAAAAGGGCAGGAAAGCTAATTATTCTGGATGCAATTATTGATGGTATTTCGGGCAACCTTATCCTCGATACAGGTTCTGCCGAACTGGTGCTTAACAGCATATACTTCAGAGATTCGCACAGAAATACAAAATTCTCTGCAGGAGGTATTACCGGTTCAACAGGTGCTTTGTCAACCACAAAAACTGATACCATTCGAATTGCCGAATTGCAGTTTTCCAATCTAAGGGCCAATGTTACAGATCTGGGGCATATTGAGCAGGCACGAAATGTAAAAGTACTGGGTTTTTTCGGGTTGAAGATGCTGGATGATTTTGAAGTAGTGGTGGATCTGAAAAACAATTACCTGGAATTACACAGACTTAATTTCAGTGGTAAAAGAATTGATGATACATCCGAAGTGCCTCCTTTTGATCTTGAACTCAATGCCAAAGTGCAACAAAGTGTATTTTTTATTGATGCGGTCATCAACAGGAAAAAACTGACCTTCTGCCTTGATACTGGTGCCGAAAGCAATGTGATAGGAAATCATCTTCCAGATAAAGTATTGAATACCATACGCATTTTCCGAAGATCCCAAATGAGTGGTGCAGGCAAAGCAAACATGGAAGTTCTCTACGGGATCATGGACGATTTCAGTATTGAAAACAAACAGATCAGAGGTATGAACATTCTCATTACCAACATGTACAATATGAGTAAATTTTACGGTGTAAGAATTGATGGCATGCTGGGATGCGACTTTCTGGAAGAAGGTATTTTTTACATCAATCTAAGAAAAGAAATAGTAGGCATTGTTTTAAATAAGGAGGAGAAGAATGAAAACTAAATACCTGTTCCTTCTTGCTTTTCTCATGTTGTGGGGCTATGAAACATTCAGCCAAAACAACCCACAAAATGCAGGCAGAATGGACAAAGGGCAGTTTGTACTCACCATAAATCTGCAATGGAACGAAGAACAGAAAAAGATACTGGCAGATAATTTCGACCTGGACAGCTTGCTGATAGAGGCAGTTTTTAATAAAGATCTGCGATTTATCAATGACAGCACTTCATGGAAGGCAAAACTGGTAAAACCTGAGCAGGTGGAACTGAGAAAAAACCTGTCAGAAACAATTCCTGGTCTGGCAGACAAAGATGAAATTCTGCAAAACCTTGACAAGATCATTTTATCAGCATTGAATAAAAATGCAAATCTATTTACCCCCACTTTTGAAGAAGAAAAATATGGCAGGAATGATTTAAAACTAGCCACTGCTTTTCAGTACACCGATAGCATTGCCTGTTTCTTTCTGCCTTCATACGAAGAAGCAGACAGGGTTTATCTGGCAGGTTCGTTCAATCAATGGAGTACCATGCAACAACCTATGGAAAAAACCGATTCGGGATGGGTAGCATGCATCAGACTTATGCCCGGAAGACATCTCTATAAGTATATTGTAGATGGGAAATGGATCACCGACCCCAATAACCCCAAAACAGATAAAGACCAAAACCGGATGGTAAACTCCGTGATCTTTGCCTATAACCACGTTTTTTCACTTACAAACTACAAAGACAAAAAAAGGGTGTTTGTGGCAGGAAGTTTCAACAACTGGCAGAACAGAGAACTGAGGATGAACAAAACATCCACCGGATGGGAACTGCCTTTGTTTTTAAGGGAAGGAACCCATACATATAAATATATTGTGGACGGTCAATGGATCACAGACCCTGATAATCCGGCAAAAAGAGATGATGGGTCGGGCAACATCAATTCGGTAATTGCCATAGGTGATTCCATCCTGTTTGAACTCCAAAACTACAAAAATGCAGAGCGTGTGGTGCTGGCCGGGTCTTTCAATAACTGGAACCCTCACGAACTTGTCATGCAACCTACAAAAGACGGATGGCAATTCCCTCTTGTGACCGGAACCGGTAACCACGAATATAAATTTATTGTCGACGGCACATGGATACCAGACCCCCACAATCCTTTCACAACAGGATCGGGTGACTACATAAACTCTTTTCTTGCATACAAACCCAATCACATTTTTGAACTTCATGGATTTAGCCAGGCGAATCATGTAATTGTTACAGGAAGTTTCAACGGATGGAGTACAATTGACTATCGTTTGATCCGAAGGGACGATAAATGGGTTTTCCCGATTTTTCTCAAACCTGGCAGATATACCTACAAATATATTGTGGATGGAGAGTGGATGCTGGACCCGGGAAATGATCTTTGGGAAGAAAATGAGGTTGGTACCGGAAATTCGGTTTTATGGATTGAATAAAAGAATGAAACAAAAAACCCTATCTTTGTCGCTGCAAAAATGGCATCTAAGAATACAATAAAGGCGAACTGAAAACCTGAAACTATGAGCAAAAAAGCGGATTTAAACCCTCAGAAAAAATCCTTCTTTAACAAATCTCTTGATTTTATTGAAATTGTAGGAAACAAACTCCCCCACCCCGCTACTATTTTTGGTGGTCTGGCTGTATTGGTGATCTTACTTTCCTGGTTGATGCACTCTCTGGGAACCTCTGCCGTCAATCCGGCCAACGATCAGTTGGTCACGGTGAAAAGTCTTGTCAGTGCCGATGGTTTCAGATGGATGTACACCAATATCCTCGATAATTTTCTGAAATTCCCCCCTCTTGGATATGTTTTGGTGGTTATGGTGGGTATTGGATTGGCCGAGGGAACAGGATTGTTTTCGGTGATGATCAGGTCGCTGGTATTAAATTCCCCGAAGAAGTTCATCACTGCAGCGGTAGTGCTGGCAGGTGTGATCTCCGGGTTGGCAGTGGAAGCAGGATATGTGGTACTGATTCCGTTGGGTGCCATGATTTTTCATGCCCTCGGACGGCACCCTATGGCTGGATTGGCAGCTGCTTTTTGCGGTGTAAGTGGTGGATTTGGTGCCAACTTTTTTATTGGAACCATCGATCCTATTTTGGCAGGTATTTCTACATCTGCTGCACAACTAATAGACCCTGAAATGGTTGTAAACCCGGCAGTCAATTATTATTTTATGATCGCTTCAAGTTTTATTGTTCTTTTTGTGGGTACGTGGGTTACGGAAAAAGTTGTTGAACCAAGATTGGGAAAATACACAGGAGCGGCAGAAAAATTCGAGATTGTCGATCTCACGCCGGCAGAAAAGAAAGGTTTGAGATGGGCCGGACTTTCTGCAATTCTTTTTATTGTTTTGATGGCTTTTACGGTAGTACCCGAAAATGGTATCCTGCGCGACCCGGAAACCGGTTCGGTACTTCATTCTCCCTTCTTCAGCGGCATCATCATCGGAATATTGTTTTTCTTTCTTATACCTGCCCTGGTTTATGGCATCATCACGGGCTCGGTTAAGAATGATAAGGACATGATGAAGCACATCATCCGTTCAATGAATGGCATGGGTAGTTATATTGTTTTGGTGTTTTTTGCCGCACAGTTTGTTTATTTTTTCAACTATTCCAACCTGGGGTTGATCATTGCCATCAATGGAGCATCACTTCTTACGGCCATCAACTTTACGGGTCCGCCACTTATTGCTTTATTTGTAATTATTGCAGCTTTTATCAATATGTTTATGGGCAGTGCATCTGCCAAATGGGCCATTATAGCACCGGTTTTCATCCCCATGCTTATGTTGCTCGATCCGGCTTATCATCCGGGGCTTACACAGGCAGCATTTCGTATTGGCGATTCGCTCACCAACCTTATTACACCCATGATGAGTTATTTCGCACTTATCGTTACGTTTGCCGAGAAATATGATGAGAAATACGGTATCGGAACCATCATCTCAACCATGCTGCCTTACACGCTGTTTTTAGGAATCGTATGGATCATTGCCCTGATGTTGTGGATGTGGGCAGGTATACCACTAGGACCAGACGGACCCGTTTACATCACTGGATAAAACAGGATCACCATACATTAAACCTGGCGAATAACGCAGCCTTTAGCAGAATGGAAAAAGTTTCGTTGTTAAAACACCTGAATAAGGAACAAACAGAAGCAGTGATCAGCAAAAACAACAGATTGCTGGTACTCGCCGGAGCCGGATCGGGAAAGACACAAACTCTTCTCAATAAAATTTCATACCTCATTGAGGCAGAAAAGGTCTCACCCTCAGAGATCCTGGCAATTACCTTTACCAAAAATGCCGCCAACGAAATGATTGACAGACTCATCATTTCAGCAGATACTTCGGGAGAATATCAGAATATTCTCAACAATAAAAAACTTACCATCAAAGAAAAGCACCTTCAACGATTAAACTTCAGGAGAAAGTTCCGATGGATACAAAAACTCACCATCCGTACTTTTCATAGTTTTTGTTACCAATTGCTCAGAAACTACGGTGTGAACGAATTTGACAACCGCTTTAAAATCATTGCAGATAAAAAAATAGCAGATGAAGAGGAACTCTCTAAATATGTGGCACCAGAAACATCTTTTGAAATTTTTCACCGGGTACTCATAGAGCAGTGCGAAGACCGCAATTACATGCTCAAACTAAAACGATATGTACTCGACTATATCATTGAAAAACTACATATCCACCAAAATCATTTTGCTGCCTCTTACGAAGGAAAATTTTATAAAACGCTCGATGGAACATTGGTAAGAAGTAAGTCAGAACAATTTATTGCCGATTGGCTGTATCGACACAGCATCCGGTATGAATACGAACCCGATCTGAATGTAAGTGATTTTCATTTCAGACCCGATTTTTTTATTCCCGATGCCAATATTTATCTCGAACACAACAGCAACAAAAGTTATAACCCCGAAAACAAGGTCAAACAATTCAAAAAAGGTCAATTGCTTTGTGTAACCACCAATGAAAGTATATCTCAGGATTCTGCCCTTTTTAACCATACGTTGGACAAACTTGTAAAAAACAGACTGCCGGGAAATTATCACCCAGATGCGGCGCTGTCTTACAGAGAAGAGTTTAACCATTACCACGAAGACATTGTATCGTTTATCACACAGGTGATGCGCATTACAGATATGATAAAGGTTGAAAACCATTCTCCGGATAAAATTCTTAAAAAAGCGCTTGCCGACAAACATGAACGGATCAGACTTTTTTACGAACTTGCTGTACCACTGGTAAAAAAATATGTTGAATACTGTACCAATAAGTCTTTTCTCGACTTTAACGATCTGATCAATACGAGCATTGAACTACTCAACCACCAAAAAGATATTACCCATAAAATAAGAGATCACTTTCGTTTTGTTCTGGTTGATGAGTTTCAGGATGTAAACAAACTACAGGTAGAACTGCTGAAAAAAATCCTGAAAAAAGAATCCCAATTGTTTTGTGTAGGCGACGACTGGCAAAGTATTTATGGTTTCAGAGGTTCTGATGTGGGGTATATTATCCATTTCGAAAAACATTTCCCACAATCAAAGATCATCAAACTAAACCTTAACTACAGAAGCACACAAAATATTGTAAGTGCCAGCAATGAAGTGATTAAACACAACAAATTCAGCATTGCCAAAAAACTTCTGGCATCCAAAAAATCAGAACATAAAATAACGGTTTATGCTGGCAACAACCTGGATGAAAATATTGAATTTTGTCTGAAAAGGGTTGAGGAACTCACAAATAAGCAGGTACAATACGATCAGATACTCTTCCTGTATCGTCGAAACAAAATGTTCGATCCTTACCGGTTGGCATTCAAACAGGCAGGTTTTCGCGTTTCCGGCAAAACCATCCATGCATCAAAAGGACTGGAGGCTGATTACGTTTTTATCATCGGTCTCACCGAAGGCTATGGTGGTTTTCCGGATGTATGGATGGAAGACCGGATTTTTCAGACCATTAAAAAGGCCAACCATGATCTGCTGATGGAAGAGGAAAGGCGGTTGTTTTATGTAGCACTTACCCGTGCACGCGAAAAACTATTCCTGATCACTGAAAAGGGAAATGAATCCCCCTTTATCAGTGAAATTCCTGAGATCTTTACCGTAAAAACCTCCGAGTCTGTCTTTTCTGACCAAAAAGAAGTTTTTACTTGCAGCAACTGCTTCAGCGAACTTGAAAAACTATTCGTTTTCTGCCCCTATTGCGGATCAAAAATATCGAACGAATAAATTCACCCATTGGTATTGATGTGAATGCCCGGAAAATTCGTTATGCCCTCCAAAAAAACATCCTTTTGTTTTTCCCGAAAAGATGTAAACAAAAGGATGAATGAAATTATTTTATAAAAGAGCTGATCAATGGCAGATCAACCTTTTCCTATCGCTTTCACTTTAAAACCAATTTTTTCCAATTCTTCATGGTTGAGCAGGTTTCTTCCATCAAAAAGGAAAGCAGGTTTTTTCATGTTCTGGTATATCCTGTTCCAGTCCAGATCTTTAAACTCATCCCATTCGGTAATAATGGCAATGGCATGTGCATCTTTACAGGCATCATAGGCATCCTGATGAACCGTTAGCAATTCTTTGTTTTCCTGGGCTGGACGGGTTTGCAAATAATTCAGGTCTTCATACATACTTTTTCCAGGCACCTGTGGATCGTAAACACCCACATTTGCCATATCGCTGAGCAGGTGATCTGTTACATAAATAGCAGCCGATTCGCGTGTGTCGTTGGTATCCTTTTTAAAGGCCCATCCCAGCATAGCGATCTTCTTACCCGAAACGGTGTTGAATAAAGTATGGATAATATTTTGTGCAAATCTTCTTTTCTGATAATCATTCATCAAAACAACCTGCTCCCAGTAATTGGCCACTTCAGGTAAACCAAAATATTCGCAAAGATATACCAGGTTAAGAATGTCTTTTTGAAAACACGAACCACCAAATCCAACGGATGATTTCAGAAATTTAGGACCTATGCGTGAGTCACTTCCAATAGCAAAGGCAACCTCATCCACATCAGCACCCGTAACCTCACACAAAGCAGATATACTGTTGATGGAAGAAATACGCTGCGCCAAAAAGGCATTAGCGGTAAGTTTGCTTAATTCTGAAGACCAAAGACGAGTTTGGATGATCCTTTCGCGGGGAACCCAGTGTGCGTAAACAGATGTGAGTGCCTCAATGGCTTCAAGTCCTTCGGGCGTTTGATCACCACCGATCAGCACACGATCGGGATCATGTAAATCACTGATCGCTGTTCCTTCTGCCAAAAACTCAGGATTGGAAAGCACCTGAAATTTCACACCATTTCCCTCTTCACCTAAAATGGCTTTTATTGACTGGGCGGTTCTTACGGGCAAAGTGGATTTTTCCACAACAATTTTATCAGTTGTGCTTACCTCGGCGATCTGGCGCGCACTAAGCTCGATAAATTTCAGATCAGCAGCACGTCCCTTACCTACTCCATAGGTTTTGGTAGGTGTATTTACACTGATAAAAATCATATCTGCTTCCCGGATAGCATCTTCAATATCGGTGCTGAAAAACAGATTCCGTCCCAGGGCTTCTTTCACCACATCAAGCAATCCCGGTTCATAAACCGGCAATTCATCGGTTTGCCACGCAGCAATACGACCGGGGTTTATATCTACTACATTTACCCTGATTTCCGGGCATTTTTGGGCGATAACTGCCATGGTAGGACCACCAACATATCCGGCTCCTATACAACAAATGTTTTTGATTTCTTTATTCATACGTTTCCTGGTTTTTTTGATGGCACAAAGGTAAGTTTTTTTGCTGCCAGCCTTTTGATAAAATCATCCAAACCTTGCCTGGGAAGGACAAAAAAATATACCAAACGATTTTTGGCAGAACATAAGCACGTATAATACTGTATGTGTGATATTTAAAAACATATTACCGGATCAATCCTCAAAAATATGTCAGATTATTTTTTGAACATGTCGTCTTTTTTTGTGAAAAATATGGTATGCATATGACCAAAATCCAGGTGAGAAAAACAGAGTCATCTTAAAAAGTAATTTCACAAAAACAAAACATTTGAGGGAGTTCAAAACAGGTTAAAGGTCAGAAAAAGAATGCCCACCGTTATTTTCAGCAGGCATTCCATATAATAAATAGTGCTTGCAAGAAAACGCCAATTGCTGCCCAAAATGAAATGTGGGTAA
>CAYMLS010000111.1:0-12220 GCA_964390665.1 uncultured Bacteroidales bacterium
CCCCCCATTCCCCCATTTCCTCCGCTCCCCAGACCACCAACCCAACGGGGTGTAAGCGATAGAATACCATAGGAACATATCCATTATGCTCCTGAATATCTTCCCTTCTGCTGTAGCAATCTTTAGAAAATGTAAGCAATAAAATATTTGCTTTTACGGATCATTTATAAATTGCTTTTTAATGAAGGATTAACTATTTTTATACAACAATACTTAACGCTGATTAAAGTGATAAAACACACATTAACCTAAGCAAAATCTTACAACCAATAATCACTTTGATGAAGCAAATAAGATTTCCCTGAAAGAAATTTCACTTATTTTATGAACGATTCCGTGACAATACTATTGAACCATACGGAGAGGATTATATCACTCTGGACAAGGTTGCATTTGATAGATATCATTGGAAAACTTCCCTCTATGAAAAATGACGAGGCAGGCATCTGACCGAATGAATCAAATGATAAACAGATGGAAAAACTATCACTCAAAATTGAAAAAAGAATAGCGAAAAAAATTGAAGAAATTAAAAGGTATGAGAAAGACATACCCGGCGTTATCATTGTGATGAATGTTCAGACATTATCTGTAGTTTACATGTCGGAATGGGGTGCGGAAAATTTGGGAGTTACCCTGGATGAGCTTCGTGAAATGGGATCAAAATACATTGAACGGTTTTTTAATACAGAAGAAGTGCACGAATACACCGCGTATATGCTGGATTTACTTCATAAAAATGATGATGATAAGATTGTATCATTCTTTCAACAGGTACGCCCCAGCCCAGGTCAACCCTGGAAGTGGTATTTTAATGGTGTGAAAATTCTCATGAAGGACGACAAAGGTTTACCTCTTTTAACATTGAATACAGCAATACCCATCGACGATTTTCACTATATGGCCACCAAAGTCCAGCGCTTGCTGGATGAAAACAATTATCTGCGGCGGAATTCGAAATTGATGAATTCCTTAACAAAACGGGAAATTGAAGTATTAACCATGGTTGCCAATGGTTATAACAGTGAAGATATCTCCACAAAAATGTTTTTATCAAAAGAAACGGTAGCCACACACCGCAAAAACATCAAACGCAAATTGGGATTGAAAACCAATTATGATTTTATCTCATTCGCCCAGGCTTTCGACCTTATATAGTCTTTGCAGGAAAACGCCAAATACTGCGTTATTCTCGTTTTTGAATCAGCCATCTCGTTAATTTTAAAGAGACTCCTTAGGTTCATCTGGTCATAATTTTATTAATTCGTTCCCCGTTCTTTTCTTACGGGGGAGCTCGCTAAAAATCTGACTACATGTTTTACATACCACGATTTATAACCATGGGCGAGTGTGTAAAAATTTTTGTCATGGCCCGGTTCATCTCGTTGAAAAAACCAGACGATAGTCTTGTCTTTGACGATTTCTTATCAAAGACATGAAAAATAAAGGTTTTCTTGCTGACACTAAATACAGTTTTATGCGAAAAAAAGGAGCGTGCTATAGATGCTGTTCCCGAATTCGAAAAAGTGATCCATAAAATGGATCAACAGGTAATGAATGCTTACGCAGGTTCCTTTTACATATGTTTCCTAAAGGCTTTGTCAGGATCAGGCGGTATGGAATATACAATGCCCGGTTTTACCGCAACCGCAGTGTTGATCAATCCTTTCCCGGAATACCCAACAAGGGAAACAGAAAGCAGGATCAATAACGAACCCCGCCCGCAGCACATGGTGAGACTAATCGGTTGATCCCTCGCAAATGCAAACATTGTGGCAGTTTGTCACTGCATACGATTTGTGAAATACCGCGTATTTGGATCCGGTCGCCGGTTGCTCACCTGCCTTCGCTCACACAAAACACTCAAACGCCCTGCAAAGTGCAAAGGCGCCGATTGGATTTCGTTTAACTGATAATATTTTTTGCTGGGTTTTGAAAACCGCTCGTATTCAAGGTAATTAGATTACGTAGATTGGGAAGTAAAATCTAATAATTCTTTTGTGTCAATAACGTTCAGAAACCCCTTTTTTCTAAGCCCGTTTATGAGCTTTTTGTCACCTGTCCATAACTTGTATTCTGTCTGTAAAGATAAGGCTACGAACAACAAGTCATTTTTATCGACATCCTTTACCAAATTGTAAGCTTGCTTTTGAAATGTAAAATCTATAAGATCATTGTCTATGAAATCAATCTTTTTAATAAATCGATATATGATTTCGTTTAACTGAGAATCCTCTAACTTAGTGATTTCCTTTATTTTTTCAAACTTATTAATCAATTCTTGAAAGAGAAACTCCGGACAAATCAACTTGCTTTTATCCAAGTCTTTCAATATTAGTTTTGAAATGGTTCCGTTAGGCGTTATTAATCCAGAAATCAATATGTTTGAATCAAGAACAAGATTCATTATTCAAATCTAAATTTATTCTTATTCCACCAATCTTGATTAATTTCATCAGCCAAATCATCAGCTTGTTTCTGTGTTGCTTTGCTTTGGGAATTAATTTCTCTAAACTTTACATAGTCTATAAAATTTTGAACCTCTTTCAATTCAAGAATCTTGTTTGAAAAAGTCAGTTTAATTTCATCTTTATTCGTTTCAATTCTCATATATGCTTTCTCTTTTTACAAATATACAAATTTTTCACAAACTAAGCTGTGAGGGAACTGGCTATGTAACCTAACGTTGGCGATTACGAAAGGTAAACTCCTGTTTTTCTTTCATCGCCCGCCTTGCACTTGACGCTTTCTTTATCAAGCACCGTTAAAATCGTGAGTTTTCTTGCTGACACTACTTAGGGCAATAAAACACACGATTTTTCTAAGTTCCTGACAAAGCAATGAATAAGTGACACAATGGATAAAAAACAGGAGTCTCGTTGAAAAAGAGAAGTCTTTATTCAAGGTAATCGGTTCAGTAATGGGAGTTTTCCTGCAGGCACTGAACGGGTTTCCAATCAAATTCAAATATTCTTTCAAAGACTTCATGAATGGATAATTCCAAACAAAAACTGGAGATTAATAAGAAAACAAAAGGTTAGAGATGTTTAGAATGATACAAGTAGATTCAGGAACAATTTTTTATTTAAAAATTTTATTGTTGTGCTGTTTATTACCAGCAATATTATTTTCTAATTGTGCTGGTGGTGAAGAGAATAAACCAACACCGGAGCGTCAATTGTCCTTTAATGATGATTGGTTTTTTATACAAGATTCAGTTCCGGATGCCCATACAGCGTTTTTTGAGATCACTTCAGACTGGCAGTCCGTGCATTTACCCCACGATTGGAGTATACAGGATCTGCCTGGTCAGGATTCGTTGCGCATAGGTCCTCATGATAAGAATTTGCAGGATGGACATGATACAGGTTATATCAGAGGAGGCACAGGTTGGTACCGAAAAGAGTTTACGCTGGATAAAACACGTGAAGGCAAAAGGGTTTATATCCATTTTGATGGAATTATGTCGGAAAGTCAAATTTGGGTTAACGGTCAGTTTGTTGGAGATCATCATTACGGATACACCCCTTTTTACTTCGATATAACCGAAGCACTCCATTCCCCGGGAGTTTCCAATACCATAGCAATCAAGGTGGTAAATCCTGAAAAAGGTTCCAGATGGTTTACCGGGGCAGGTATTTACCGCAGCGCTTACATTTCTTTTGTAGATCCTGTGCATGTTGGTGTTTGGGGTATAACAATACAAACCCCCAGGATTAAGAATGACAAGGCACAATTGTATATGAAAATTGCGCTTAGAAATGCAGGTGATTCTACTGATAATGTTAGAATGAAAGTGAATGTCAAAGGGCCCGATGGTAATTCCTTTCAATTGTGGGAGCAAAATGCAACCATCACTGCCGGCCAAAAAAAAGATATTTCTTTTTCCTCAGTGGTTTCTAATCCGGTTTTATGGGATTTGTCATCGCCTGCTTTATATACTGCCATTGTTTGTGTTTATAAAGAGGAAAAGAAAATTGATGAGTATCATACCCAGTTTGGCATCAGAACAATACACTATTCTGCAGATAAGGGTTTTCTGCTTAATGGCAATGAGGTATTGCTGAAGGGTGCTAATCTTCATCATGATAATGGTCTGCTTGGTGCAGCAGCATTTCCCGCTGCAGAGGAGAGGAAAGTAAGAATCATGAAAGAAAATGGTTTTAACGCCATCCGTTCTGCACACAACCCTGCTTCCTCAGCCTTTATTGATGCTTGTAACAGACTGGGCATGCTTGTGATTGATGAAAGCTTTGATATGTGGCAAAAGAATAAAAGATCCAATGATTACCACAGGCATTTTGATGAAAATTGGGAAAAGGATCTTCGGGCCATGATCAGAAGAGGGATCAACAGTCCTGCAATTATTATGTGGAGCATAGGAAATGAGATCACGGAAAGGGCAGATTCTGCAGGATTACTTATTTCAGAGAAAATGGCAGGTGTTGTGAAATCTTTGGATACGGTCAGACCCATTACCATGGGGGTAAATCGTTTTTGGGATAATCCGGGAAAAGAATGGGAGGATGCAGAGGCAGTTTTTGAAAAACTGGATGTTGCCGGATACAATTATTTGTCTCATCAATATAAAGAAGACCACAAAAAATTCCCCGAGAGGGTAATGTACGGGTCGGAAACAACTACTTCGCAAGCTTATGAATATTGGAAACCAGTTTCGGAGCATCCTTTTGTTATAGGTGAATTTGTATGGACAGGCATGGATTATCTCGGTGAAGCAGGTATTGGATACATTTCTTACGAAACAGAAATGACTGACGGTACTTTTTTCAGACCCTGGCCCTGGTTTATCTCCGGAACCGGAGATCTGGATATTACAGGAAATAAAAAACCTGCATCTTTTTACAGAGATGTGATCTGGAATAACAGCAGATTGGAAATGGCTGTTCTTGAACCTGTACCACAGGACAAGCATTTGTTTGTTTATTACTGGGCGTGGCCCAATGAGTTGAGATGCTGGAAC
This sequence comes from uncultured Bacteroidales bacterium, assembly GCA_964390665.1. Lineage (GTDB taxonomy): Bacteria > Bacteroidota > Bacteroidia > Bacteroidales > UBA7960 > SKVR01. Next base: position 4,982 of record CAYMLS010000111.1, read on the forward strand.
TGGCCGGAATACGATCATCAGGATCTTTGGGTTCATATTTACTCTGATTATCCCGAGGTTCAACTCGAACTCAATGGTGAACTTATTGGGGTGAAGAAGATCAATGAAGAAGATATGTATTTGCCTTCCTCAGAGCAGCCAATAAAGTGGGCTTTTCTTGATTCTATTGGGGATAATATACCACATAAAGCCTCTTTCGCTGTTCCCTGGATACCAGGACAATTGAAAGCTTATGGTTTGGAAAACGGTGTTGTTGCAGAGCAAAAGGTACTGCAAACCACCGATCATCCTTATGAGATCAAATTGGCAGCAGAGCAGAAAGTAATTTCGGCAACGGAAAGAGATATTGCTTTTATCAATCTGCAACTTGTTGATGAAAACGGAAATCATATATACAGGTCTGCTTTGCCTGTTGAGGTATCGGTTCATGGTCAGGGTGAATTGTTGGCAGCTGGAAACGGATCTCCTTTTATCCAGGGTAGTTTTACAGATGGGGATTTTCATCTTTATGAAGGAAAAGGACTTATCGTGGTCAGATCAAATGGTCGAAAAGGAGAAATCAAAATTAAGGTCAGTTCCGAACTGGGAGAAAAGACAGCATACGTAAGAGGCATTTGATTTGAAAACAAAATTTATCATTTTGTACCCTTTTTTAGTTAACATATTATGTAGTACAAGTTACCAAATTAGCATCAACAGGATACATTTGATTGATGTTTGTTTGGTTTATAACCCCTAATTTTACATTTGTAATTATTTTATTCTGGTTTGCATAAAGCGGTCTACGATCATTTAAAATACGTTTGTTTGGAAGATCACTTAAAAAAACCGCTCATAAGTGTAGTTTAGAAATAAATAATTGGTAATTAGTAAAGTAAATTGGTTGGAGAAAAGTGAACCCTGTATCTGTAGGAAATTTCATAGATTCTTTTCCATTTCAAAAAAGTTTGTGTTTAGGTTGTCTTTTTTGAAAGATGAGTTGTGTATAAAAGATAAATGGAAGGTTTTTTATTCAGATCAGGGTTCTGCTTTTTCCATTGTTCTATGCTGAGGGTTTGGATGTATTCCGAAGGGGTGGTTATATCTGAGGCAATGCACAAAAGGGTGGAAGCATGACAGTTTTTGATTATTTCTTTTAACAGGGAGTTATTCCTGTAAGGCGTTTCCATAAAAATCTGGGTTTGATCATATTTACCAGCATTGATCTCCATTTGTTTGATTTTTTCTTTTCTTTCGCCCCCTTCAATGGGCAGGTACCCATGAAATGTGAAGTTTTGTCCGTTAAAACCTGAGGCGATCAAGGCCATCAGAATAGAATTAGGACCTACAAGGGGAACGACTTTTATATTGCGTATATGCGCTTCTTCCACAACTTTTCGACCCGGGTCTGCAATACAGGGATTACCTGCTTCTGATAGAAGCCCTATGGGGTTATCAGTGGAAACATGATCCAAAAAACCAGGTACGTCTGCATCATTTGTATGCTTGTTAAGCAAATGAAATGTGACTTTTTCAAAATCGTGCGTACATCCTGTTTTCCTTAAAAATCTTCTTGCTGTTCTAATATTTTCCACAATGAACTCACTTAATGAATTCATTACTTTTTGATTATAAGCAGGTATCTCATAATCGACATTTTCTGCACCCAATGATGAAGGGAGAAGATAAAGCACCCCCCGGTAGTTTTTACTTTCTTTCATGTACCTGAAATTTGATTGTTCTCATTGGATTCTTTTAAATTGGATATATTGTTTTACCCGGAGTTGGGATCAAAGATCCAAAGAATTCAGATCAACATTACCGCCGGAAAAGATAACACCTGTTTTCTTTTTTTCAAAAATTTGTTGATGGGCAAAAACAACTGCCAGGGAAACCGCTGCTGAGGGTTCAATGATTATTTTCATTCGTTCCCATACCCATCTCAATGCCTCTGTAATTTGCTGGTCGTTAACGGTTAGCACATCATGTACTTTATCCATGATGATAGGATAAGTCAGATCGCCCAGCGAGGTTTTCAGTCCATCGGCAATGGTTTCCGGATTCTGCGAAGGTATAAATTGTTTTTTTTGGAACGACTGCCACGTGTCGTTCGCACCTTTGGGTTCGGCAGCGATTACTTTTGTTTTGGGTGAAAAAAAGTGAGACACCAGGGCCGTTCCACTTGTAAGTCCACCACCGCCAACCGGAACCACAACATAATCAAGTGTCGGGTTTATTTGGTTGACCATCTCATAAAAACAACCGGCCTGGCCGCGTATGATGTTGTAATGGTTGTAAGGGTGAATAAATATAGCGCCAGTTTTCTGTTGTACTTTTGCCAGGGTACTTTCTCTTGCTTCAAGGGTAGGTTCGCAAAAGGTAATGTTCCCGCCGTAGTTTTTCACTGCATTTACTTTTACTTTTGGTGAGTTGTCAGGCATTACGATATGTGCATCTATACCGTGCATGGATGCTGCCAGGGCAAGTGCCTGGGCATGATTTCCCGACGAGTGTGTGCAAACGCCTGCTACTTTCTCCTGCCTGTTTAACTGAGAGATCGCATAATGGGCACCTCTGAATTTGAAAGCCCCTGCTTTCTGAAAATTCTCACATTTAAAATACAAATCGGCACCAGATTTTTTGTTACTCAACTGACTGGTGAGCACAGGTGTCTTGTGCGCAAAACCTATATTGGTATGGTAAGCAGCAATAATCTGATCTGGTGTTATAGGATGGTTATTTTTGTTCATCTTTTGTATTTTCTGCTATTTCCTGTGCTATTACTTCACAAGCTTCATCGAGCATCATAAAAACATTTTTAAAGCCATCATCGCCGCCATAATAAGGATCGGGAACAACCATATTTTTTCCGGGATAGGCTTTGTTCATGATCAGGTCTACCTTTCGGGTATGTTCCGGATTATTTGCTTTTGACAGAATGTCAGCATAGTTCTCATGATCCATGACGAATATTTGATCAAAGGTATCAAAATCCTTCTTATTAAATTTTCTTGCTCTCTGGTGGGTAATGTCGAGGCCATGATCCAGGGCAATTTCAACAGATCTTGGGTCCGGGGGCTCATTAACATGATAAGCTCCTGTTCCTGCCGAATCTACCTGGATATCCAGATTATATTTTCTGGCTTTCTCCGTCATAATACCTTCTGCCAGAGGCGAACGGCATATGTTGCCCATACAAACCATTAGAATGTTCATCAATAATTGGGTTAAGTTCTACAAAATGTTAGAGTTCCGATCGTATTCGTATCAAAACAAGATTCTTTGTTTAATAAAGATTGTTCTACAAAATAAAACCCGGAAAAAACATGGTTTTATCCCGGGATTTATAGATTTTATTTGCGCAGATATAAATAAATTTACCTGATCAAAGTTTGATTTTTATCAAATTGTCAAGTTCATCAAAACTTTTTTTGTAATTCCTGTTGGTGTCACATAAGTTTTTGACGGTTTTGCAAGCATGTAAAACCGTAGCATGATCTTTTTTGCCAAGCTTTTTGCCTATTGCTGCCAGTGAATATTTGGTATAGGATTTTGAAAAAAACATTGCCAGCTGTCTTGCCTGTACCACCTCCCTTTTCCGGGTGTTGGAATTAATTTTCTCAACAGGAATTTTGAGGTATTCGCCCACGATTTTCTGAATATATTCTACGGTGATCTCTTTGGGTGCGCTTTTTACAAATTTCTGAATAACACTGTTTGCCAGATCGAGTGTAATCTGTTTTTTGTTCATCGAAGACTGCGCCAGTATGGATATCAGAGCGCCTTCCATTTCCCTGATGTTGTTGGTAATACTGTTGGCGATCAGATCAATGACATTCTGAGGCATTTCAACACCATCGTTGTAAAGTTTCTTTTTCAGAATAGCAATTCTTGTTTCCAGATCAGGAACCTGTAGGTCGGCGGATAGTCCCCATTTAAACCTGGAAAGCAACCTGGGTTCAATACCTTTCATCTCTACAGGGGGTTGATCGGAGGTGATGATGATCTGTTTGCCGTTTTGATGCAATTGGTTAAAGAGGTGAAAGAAGATATCCTGGGTTTTTATTTTACCTGCCAGAGAGTGAATATCATCCACGATCAAAACATCGATCATTTGATAGAAATGGATAAAATCGTTCTGATTATTGTTCCTTGCAGCGTCTATAAATTGGTTTATAAACTGTTCGCAAGAGACATACAGTACGGTTTTATCAGGAAAATTATTTTTCACCTCAATGCCAATAGCATGTGCCAGGTGCGTTTTCCCTAAACCATTGGCACTATAAAGTAAAAGAGGGTTGAAAGATGTTTTTCCGGGATTTTTTCCTACTGCCATCCCCGCACTTCGGGCAAGGCGGTTGCAATCTCCCTGTATGAAATTATCGAAATTGTACGATTCTATCAATTGCGGATGTATGTCAAGTTTTTTCAAACCTGGAATTATAAAGGGATTAGGAACATCCTTCCCACTGTTCTTGTTGAGATCTAAAGGCATACTTACAGGCGGATTTTTCAACGCTTTCCGGTTTAATGTGGGGGCATTTACCGTATAAGGTTTGTTATGATTACTATAATTGCTGTCCATTACAATGCTATACTCCAATCTTCCATCGGGTCCGAGTTCTTTTTTGATGGTTTTTTTCAGTAATTCTATATAATGCTCTTCCAGCCATTCATAAAAGAACTGACTGGGTACCTGGATAGTCAAAACATTATTGACAATTTTAATTGGTTTTATAGGTGCAAACCATGTATTATAACTGTTTAATGTAATATTATCTTTAATTACTGTCAGGCATCTTTTCCAAACCTCTTGGTGATTGTTCTCCATTTTTAATTAAAAAATATATCAAATTTATACTTAAATTTCGTTTGTTCAAATAAAAAACTTCTTTTTGCAATAATCAGCAAAAATGTTTTCTAAGGTTATCAACAAAAATTGTAAAAAATCAGTGAATAAAAAAACATTAACTCACTTGATTTTCTAAAATATTTGTTGTAGGACTTTCTACCAAAAAATCGCCGGTTTTTTGATTAAGATACACATCCATACGGCCTAACCTCACTCCACCATATCCCATTTGGCTAATGCGTACAATTTTATTTGCCGCATTTGCTGTTTCAAAAGTCGGAGATATAAAAGTATGTGTATGTCCACCCAATATGATGTCGGTAAACCGGGTGTTTTTTGCGATAAATTGATCACTTACCTTATCGTCCTCATATTCAAACCCTAAATGTGATAAACAAACGATCAGGTCGCATTTCTTTTCTTCTTTCAAATAAAATTCTATGTCGAGGGCTATTTTCAAAGGATCCATATAGCGGGTTTTACCATATAGATTTTTGCCAACAAGCCCTTCCAATTCAATACCCAAACCATAAACACCAACTTTCATCCCTCCTTTTTCAAACACCTGGTGTGTTTTGATCTGATCACTTAAAAGGGTATGGGAAAAATCATAATTGGAACTGATGAAAGAAAAACCTGCATGAGGCAGTATTCTCATTAATCCATCCAAACCATTGTCAAATTCATGGTTACCAATGGTAGAGGCATCATATCCCATCCGGGTCATGAGCTTAAATTCGGGTTCACCCCCGTATACATTAAAATAGGGTGTGCCTTGAAGAATATCTCCGGAGTCCAGTAACAGAACATGTTGATTTTCTTTTCGTATTTGATCTATGACGGCTGCACGACGGGCATATCCGCCCATCAGAGGAAAATTGGGGTCATTTTCAGGATACGGGTCGATACGGCTATGCGTATCATTGGTATGTAAAATACATAAATGCGAAAAATCTTCTCCTGCATACAAATCAGAAACCAGCCCGGTACCCATGATCGCAAGACTTCCGTAAATACTGCTTTTGAGAAATGACCTTCTGCTTAAATTTTCTTTTTCTTTTTTGAATACATCCATAGATTTCGATTTATTTGATCTTTTTATTGTCCGGTTAAATCTGTTCTCGTTTTTTCCAAAAAACGTGATCGCAAAAAAAAATCTTGCATAATTTCGCTGCTGATAATATAACCATCCGAATGTTTGTCAATAATATTGACATGGGCTGGTTGGGTCATCGCCTGTTGATTACCTGATGCTTTCTTTGTCTGGCATTCACAGAAATCATGAGTCTTCTGCTTGCCAATAAACAATTAATGAAGGCAACAAGACCAAATTATAACTGCGTTACAATTCTTGTATGCAGTTGATCATTATGGATAAACTCCTGCATTTTATGCTTCGGAAGACATCAATAATTGTAACGTTTTCTTACCAAAGAAAATCAGTAAAAAACCTTCAGATTGGTTTTACAGTCAGGGTGTGCCGGGGAGTTTACTGAAAACTGTAAAATTAATGTTTTATTCTATAAAACAAGACTAATTAATAATTAATAACAGATATTCTCCCATCAAGTTTGGCGGAGATTTTCTCGTTATTTTCATTTTTTTCGAGCATATATTCAATAATAGCATCTCTTACCCGCATATCCAGGAAATCGGTTTGAAGGGGGTTTTCAAAAAAAGTCATGTGATCTCCTCCGTTTGCCAGATAATCCGATGTTAGTATTTTGTAGGTTTTACTGATGTCAAAAGATTGGTCTTGTATGGTTATTTGATGGGGGGTTTCGTCTTTTATGACAAGTTGAATGCCGGAAACGGGCATCCCTCTTTCTGCTTTGGCCAGGTACTCGAAGAGATCCATTGTTTTCTCACCTGTAAGGGTTATAACAACCATCTCGTTTTCAAAAGGGAGAAGTTCGTAAACTCTTCCATAGGTTATGGGTCCCTCGGGCAGCGGAACCCTAAGCCCACCATAATTGAGCAAGCAGAAATCAATGAATCCGATGTGTTGTTCATATAATTCCTGCCCTTTCTCAAAAACCAGGTCGGCAACAAAATTGTTGAGCTTACCTTCAGGCGTACCTTTTTTCAGTACTTCTTCAGAATAAACCAGAACCCTGTTCATCTCATCTTCAAGGGATTCCCTGTAAATATCTATTACAGAGTCTATTGTGTTGTCCTGTATTGGGGCGTTTTCTTCGTTGAGGAGAATCGCTGTTCCTTCTACTACATAATTCTCACCTGAATTGCTACAGGAGGTCGCAGCAATAAAAGATAAAACTATTATTATGAATAGGTTAACAAATTGTGATCTCATATGTAGTTTTCGTGAAGGTTTAATTACAATGTTAACAATTTTCCAAGTAATAAACAACACTTTTTTTTTCTCTTTTATGCTGTTTCTATGAAAA
>CAYMLS010000111.1:12230-14241 GCA_964390665.1 uncultured Bacteroidales bacterium
TAGAAGTGCTTACAGAAGTTGCAGGGATTGCGCTATTATTAAAATAAAGATTTAATTATTTGATAATAAATTATATAAGTGTTAATTAAAATATTGATTATCATATAGAATCCGATAATTAATCATCTGATTAGTTGTCTTTTAAGCAGGAAAAATTAATTTGACCGAAATTCAATTTTAACATTCTTCAGGGAACTAAACATGTCGTATATTCTGTTGGAATCTGTTTTTCTTACTGCAAATTCAATGCTGCACTGAAGAGAAAAATCCTGGGATAATTGTTCCAGGTTATTCTCTTTCATGATTCTCATCACGTTGTTCATTTGCTCATATTCAAAATTCAGGGTGTAGGTATCCTTCACGATCTTCTCTACGATCGTATTAGCAGCAATGGCATCGGCAGCGGCAGCTTTGTAGGCATTGATCAATCCACGAACCCCCAGTTTGATGCCTCCAAAGTACCTGATCACCACAATTAAAACCATTGTAAGATCATTTGACATTATTTGGCCATAAATGGGTTTGCCGGCAGTTCCGGAAGGTTCTCCATCATCGTTGATGCGATAAGCATCGCGGGTAGGGCCCAATGCCCATGCATAGCAATGATGTCGTGCATCATGATAAAGATTTTTCAGATCATTGAGCTCTTCTTTTACACTTTCCTCATCTGCTACGGGTATTGCATGAGCAATAAATTTACTTCCTTTATCCTTGTAAAATCCTTTGCTTTTTCCTTTCAGGGTGCGGTATGTATCGTCAAACATTCGAAGGGTTTTGTGATGAATCATATAATGATAAAAAGTGTAAGCACGATTGGATGCAATTCACTTTTCAAAGAAGATAGTTATGCTTTTAACTGCTATACTTTACTAGGTTTACCGGGTGTTTTGAGTATTCCGTCATCAATAATTGCTATTTGGGTTTTTTACCCAATACAAGACTTCGTTTCCAATAAATATCTGCTTAAAATCTTTAAGCGGAAGGGTAGGGGCACGCAATCCTTTCTGGAAAAATTTACTTCCCTGAAATATTCTTGCTTCATCCCATATATTGTTATCAATAAATGTTTTGAGTACTTTTTGTCCTCCTTCCACAATGAGTGATTGTATTTTATTTTCCCACAATACCCTTAGCAACTGGTTTGTAAAATCAGGGTCTGTAAAATCAATTTTCACCCAATGGGTAATGCCTTTCTGATCATTTTTCTTTTGGTTAAATACGAGTGTTTTCTGTGTATTGTCAAACAGGTGCAACGAATGTGAGAGAGTGAGGTTTTCATCAAGTACAATTCTGATGGGTTGATTTCCCGACCAATCGCGGACATTTAACCGGGGGTTGTCTTTCAATGCCGTAATGGTGCCCACGATCAGGGCTTGTTCTTCTGTTCGCCACTTATGCACCAGCATTCTGAGTTTTTCTGAAGTGATCCAGGTAGGCTGGGCGGGGTTTCCTGGTAATCTTTCTATGTCAATAAATGCATCTGCGGTCTGGGCCCATTTCAGAATGATATAAGGTCTTTTCTTTTGATGATAAGTAAAAAAACGCTTGTTGAGTCTGATCGATTCATTTCTCAGGATACCCACATCTACTTTCACACCATAATTGCGTAAACGTGCTATGCCTTGTCCGGCAACCTGATCGTAAGGATCCACGGTTCCTATAACTACTTTGGGTATTTTTTCCGCTATGATAAGATCTGTACAGGGGGGCGTCTTACCATGATGACAGCAGGGTTCAAGATTTACGTACAAGGTAGATGCGGTCAGCAGATCTTTGTTTTTCACAGAAAGAATTGCGTTGACCTCCGCATGGGGTTCACCATATTGTTGATGATATCCTTCACCGATGATCGTGTTTTTATGTACTATAACGCAGCCTACCATAGGGTTGGGTGCAACATTGCCCAACCCGTTTTTTGCCAGATCCAGGCAGCGATGCATATAAAATTCTTTTTCAGACATGCTGTTTTATATTTTGATTATTTTCAAAAGTTTTTTTCAGGAAAGATGAG
>CAYMLS010000112.1:0-14212 GCA_964390665.1 uncultured Bacteroidales bacterium
TCGTTTTTTCCGACGAGAGAGCTCGCCAGCAATCTGACTGCATGTTTTACATTGCAACGATTTATAATCATGGGCGTGTGTGTCGAAATTTTTGGTCATGCTCGGTTCACAAATTACCGGAAAAGCAATCGAATTTAAAAAATAGCATTTTGCGCAATTGCAGTGGTTGCAATAAAAAACCATCGTCACCAGATTCAAAAATCTCTATGAGTAATGCCCTTGTAAACAATACTATTTTATTTGATAATGAGGTTATTGGTTCACGAGGCAAACTTAGGAAAGACATTACGGAAAAGGGCAAAAAAAAAGGAATGAAAAATCATTCCTTTTTTTTGCATTTAGAAAACACTTATTCTTTCTTATCTTTTTCTTCACCTTCAGTGTCTGATTCTTCTTTAGATTCAGCATCTTCAGGATTAACAGGTTTTTCTTCCTCTGCCTTATCAGCAACTTCACCTGTTTCATCTTTCTTTACTTCGGTATTTTCTTCTTTTTCGGGCGAAGATGTTTCTTCGCTTTTCACTTCGGTTTTCTCTTTTTCATCCGAAGCAGTTTTCTCTACCTTTTCGCCACCGGTGGAGGCAACGGCATCAGATTCCTCTTTTTTGTCGGAGGTTTCTTCAACTTTAGGTTCTTCTTCTTTTTCCGGTTTAGCGGGTTTTTCGGGAGCAGGAGCAGGTGTCTTTTTCTGAGGTGTTTTTTCAGATTTCTCCAAATCATTTTTCAGACTTGCCAAAACATCGAGATCACCAAGGGTGGTTTTCTCAACATTTTCTTTCACCTTTTTAACCGCTCTGCGGGTGGTTTTCTCCTGCGATCTTCTTTCAGCGTTTTGTGCCATGCGCTCTGCATTCTGCACATCGGTGTAGACTTTAGAATGAGAAACCACGATCTTCTTACTGTCTTTATTAAACTCGATCACTTTAAAATCAAGTGTTTCATCCATTTTCGCAGTAGTTCCATCTTCTTTTACAATATGGCGTGTTGGTGCAAAACCTTCAACACCATAAGGAAGTGCCACAATAACTCCTTTATCAGAAGAACCTACAATGGTACCCTGATGAACAGAATCAATTTTAAAGACGCTTTCAAAAACATCCCATGGGTTTTCTTCCAGTTGCTTATGACCGAGGCTCAAACGACGGTTTTCTTTATCAACGTCGAGCACCACCACTTCTATGCTTTCACCAATTTTTGTGAATTCAGCGGGGTGTTTAATCTTTTTACTCCACGAAAGATCACTGATGTGAATAAGTCCATCCACACCTTCTTCGAGTTCAACAAAAATACCGAAGTTGGTAAAGTTCCTTACCGTAGCAGTATGTTTGCTGTTGGTGGGATATTTTTCATGGATATTCTCCCATGGATCGGGGATCAGTTGCTTAATACCCAATGACATCTTTCTGTCTTCACGATCGAGTGTAAGAATAACTGCCTCCACTTCATCGCCTACTTTGAGGAAGTCCTGCGCTGTGCGAAGATGCTGCGACCACGACATTTCGGAAACGTGAATAAGACCTTCAACGCCAGGGGCGATTTCAATGAATGCACCGTAATCAGCAATCACAACAACTTTTCCTTTTACTTTGTCACCGATCTTCATTTCAGGATCAAGAGAATCCCATGGATGCGGAGTCAATTGCTTCAATCCTAATGCGATACGTTTCTTATTATCATCAAAATCAAGAATAACCACATTAATTTTCTGGTCGAGTTCAACGATCTCTTCCGGATGGTTGATCCTTCCCCATGAGAGATCGGTGATATGCACAAGACCGTCAACACCACCAAGGTCTACAAACACCCCGTAAGAAGTGATGTTTTTAACTGTTCCTTCAAGGATCTGACCTTTTTCAAGTTTAGAAATGATCTCTGCTTTTTGTATTTCAAGTTCTGCTTCGATGAGTGCTTTGTGAGAAACCACCACGTTTTTATATTCGTGATTAATTTTCACCACTTTAAATTCCATGGTTTTTCCAACAAATACATCATAATCGCGAATAGGTTTCACATCTATCTGGGAACCCGGAAGGAATGCTTCGATCCCAAAAACATCCACAATTAAACCACCTTTGGTGCGGCATTTAACAAAACCGTTGATAATTTCATCCTGTTCCATGGCAGAATTAATTCTTTCCCATGATCTCAGCGTACGTGCTTTTTTGTGAGAAAGCACCAACTGACCGCTGGTATCTTCCTGGCTTTCAACGTAAACCTCAATGGCATCTCCAATGGTAAGATCAGGATTATACCTTACTTCTGCAGCGGGTATTACACCATCTGATTTAAAACCAATATTTACTACAACTTCCCGGTTGTTTTTAGATACAACAGTTCCATCAATCACTTCTCCTTCGCCGATGGATTTGAGAGTATCATCATAAATATTCTCCAATCGTTCTCTTTCTTCCCTGGAATAGGTATCTTGCTTTTTGCCCACTGCATCCCAATCGAAATCACCCGGTTCGGGGAGTGAATCAGCATCAATGGGTTTTTCTTCTTCAACATTCTCAGCAATAGGTTCCTGTGCAGTTTCTTCCTCCTTATTTTCCTCTGTGGATGGTTGTGGTTGTGTTTCTTCCTGTTCTGCTGGAGAATCAGGGTTCGTTTGTTCTTCCTTGTTTTCTTCAGGTTGGGTATTGTTTTCCTGGTCGTTTTTGGCAGCTTCTTCGTTTTCTGCTGCTGAGTTTTTATTTTCTTCTAACATCTAAAGATTAATTAATAAATGTGGCAATGCAAGCACTACCGGGTTCAACAATAGGTGAATTATGCCCAAAAAATTGGACTGCAAAAGTAGTCCTTTTTTTTGGAAATAAAAAACTAAAAATCAATCAAATGAGCCAAACATCCCAAAACTGATAACACACATGCCAATGATTTTTTCACGATGACAGCAGCAATACAGATAAAAAATCTATGTTGAATCAGGACTGGAAAGTGTAAACAAATTTTGCCCGACTGGTATAAGTATGACAACCGTTGCAAAATGATCATTTCCATCCAAAGAATCAAACTCTTTCATGAAAAATCATGATTTCACGTAGATTCAACACACAAAAAAAACATAAATTTGAAGGTCTGTAAATGTTAAATGAATTCGGATCAAAATTATACAGGTAAAGAGAATCCGTCTTTTCATCAAGGTTCATGGTCTTTTTTACCATGGGATTTCTAAAAATACAAGTGATCTTATCAGTTGTGGGATTCAATAACTTTCAAATCAATTAAAAAAAATGAAGAAACTGGAAAAGTGGTATAAGGATATGCGTCTGAGTACACGCGTGATTGTAAGTATGAATCTGGCCATATTTTTTGCCATCATGATCATATCAATTTTGGCGACCATCAACCGTATCAACGTTCAGAAAAAGGATGCACGGGCAATGATCAGCAACGAACTGGAGCAGATCACCCAATTACTGAACCTTACCAAGAGAGAAAATTACGGAGAGATAGAAGATGTGATTCAAAACAGGATCCTGTACAATACAGGGCATTTATCTTTGATTGATTCGGAAGGAGTTGTATTAATTGACCGGAAAAAAAAGGGGGAAAATATTGGCAATACAGAATTTTTCAGGCAAATCAAAAACAAAAGAGAGGGAGAATTCCAGATCACCGACCCCTCAACAGGGGAAAAACAATATCATTATTTTACTTACTACAAGCCTGATGATCTATACATTACCGCTACCATCGACAGAAAAGAATTCATTACCAAACCGGTTTATAATACTTTGAAAATATTACTTTTTGCCATGATTTTTACATGGATAACCTTTTCAACGGTTAATTACTTTATCATGAAAACAGTTACCACTCCGATTAACGGACTGGTAAACACCATGGAGAAAATGGGCAAGGGTGTACTTCCTGAAAAATTCCATTACCCTTTTAAAGATGAGGTAGGACAAATGACCAGATCTGTCAACGACCTGTTGAAGGGATTAAAAAACACGGCCATTTTCGCAGAAGAAATTGGGAGAAATAATTTTGACCATCCTTATGAGCCGCTCAGCGAAGAGGATGTATTGGGCAACGCACTGCTTGATATGCGACAGAGTTTAAAAACAGCAAAAGAAGAGGAAGAGATCAGAAAAACTGAAGACGAAAAGAGAAACTGGACAACCCAGGGGTTGGCAAAATTTGCTGAAATTCTGAGGCATAACAATGACAATATGCAGGAACTATCCTATGATATTATTAAAAACCTTGTGGGATACCTCGAGGTTAATCAGGGAGGTATTTTTATTCTCAACGACCACGACGACAAAAACGAGCAATATCTTGAGTTAACAGCATGTTATGCTTTCGACCGGCGCAAATACCTGGAAAAGAAAATATTACCAGGAGAGGGGCTCGCAGGCACTTGTTTTCTTGAAAAAGAACCCATTTACATTACCGATATCCCTCAGGACTACATCAAAATCACATCAGGATTGGGAGACGAGAACCCCAGTGCCATTTTACTGATGCCACTGAAAGTGAATGAACAGGTTTTTGGTGTTATTGAAATGGCTGCTTTTCAACCCTTTGAAAAATACAAACTCGAATTTGTTGAAAAAATTGGTGAAAGCATCGCATCAACCATATCAAGCGTGAAGATCAACACCCAAACGGCCATGCTGCTGCAAAAATCACAGCAACAAGCCGAAGAAATGCGTGCCCAGGAAGAGGAGATGAGACAGAACATGGAAGAGCTTACTGCCACCCAGGAAGCAATGGCAGAAAAAGAGCGGGCAAGTCAGGAAACCATCAAAGAACTGAATGCCCTCAACCAGGATAAACTGGATGAATTTCAACGAAAAGAAAAAGAGATGCAGGAAACCCTGGAAAATTGTCCGGAAAGTGTAGTAAAAACAAATAGCAAAGGAGATGTGCTGCTTTTCAACAAAGCGGCAGAAAATTTTTGGGGATACAACCGCAGCGAAGTTATAGGGAATAACATTGAAATGCTGATAACCGGAAAGCAATCAAACAAGTATGAAAAGCCCACATCAAAAGGCGAATCAACCGGGTTGGAAAAAGTTGCCGTTTCAGTCAAAGAATGGGAAATAAAAAGAAAAAGCGGTGAAAACATACTGGTAGATGCGACCCTGATAGAAACACATGCCCGGGACGAAATTTTTGTAACCGGATTTTTTACCCAAAAACCAACTCCACCCGCACCTGAAGAAAATGCAGACAACACGCCTGATGATCCGGTATTAGAAGATGATCCAACGAAAAACAAGGAGGAAAACAATCCAATAGCAGGACAGGAAACAACAGGAAATGAAGAATCGGGAGGGGAGAACATTTCCGATCTGTACGCAGGCAATCCCACCGATACGCAGAAAGCCTGGTCGGAGCATATGGATGAAAAAGGAAAAAGATTTAAAAAAGGACGAAAAAAGTAATTCTTTTTCCCCTTTATAAAAAAGGTGACCAAAGATCGCTTAAGCAATCTTTGGTCACCTTTTCTTTTGAGATATAAAGCAACTCAAGCAGTTCCTTATTTTTGCAGATCAAGTGGTTGATCAATAAGATTCTTCTCAAGTGCTAAGTCCACCACATCGAGCATATTGGATATATAGTGGAATCTGACCCCTTTCAGATACATCTCATTAATATCTTTCACATCTTTTTCATTATCTTCTGAAAGGATGACATCTTTGATATTGGCTCTTCTGGCAGCAAGAATTTTATCTTTCACTCCTCCCACAGGTGTTACCTTACCCCTTAAGGTAATTTCGCCGGTCATGGCAACAGCAGGTTTAACTTTTCGCTGTGTAAATGCAGAAACCAGTGCGGTAAACATGGTAATTCCTGCTGAGGGACCATCTTTCGGTGTAGCCCCTTCAGGTACATGAATGTGTACGTTCCATCCGGGGAAAACATCCGGATCTATATCCAACACGTGTGCGTGCGACTTGATAAATTCATATGCCAGTGTAGCAGATTCTTTCATCACATCGCCAAGGTTACCGGTGAGGGTTAAGTTTCCTTTTCCTTTTGAGAGAGAAACCTCTATATAAAGCACCTCTCCTCCGGTGTTGGTCCAGGCCAATCCTGTTACCACACCAGCCATATCTCTGATGATCTGCGATTCACGTGTATAGATGGGCACTCCAAGAATGTCAGATACATCATTGGGTTTCAGTACCCGTGCTTTTTTCTCACCCAACACAATGGATTTAGCCCGGTTTCTGACAATCTTGGCGATCTGTTTTTCAAGAAGTCTGACACCTGATTCCCGCGTATAGTCCTGAATAATTTTTTCCAGAACAGTTTTGTTAAAGTTCAGCTGCGACTTTTTGACCCCGTGTTCCTCAAGTTGCTTGGGAATAAGGTGTCTTCGTGCAATTTCTGTTTTTTCTTCCACAATATATCCGCTCAAATGGATGATCTCCATACGATCGCGCAGGGCAGGGTGTATGGTAGACAGTGAATTGGCAGTGGCAATAAACATGATATTGGAGAGGTCATAATCAAGTTCAAGAAAATTATCGTAGAAGGTATTGTTTTGTTCGGGGTCTAAAACTTCCAGCAATGCCGAGGAAGGATCGCCACTTAAGCTCTGATGCCCTACTTTATCAACTTCATCCAAAACAAAAACCGGATTGGAGCTTTTTGCCTTTTTAAGGTTTTGAATAATTCTTCCGGGCATTGCGCCCACATATGTTTTTCTGTGTCCGCGAATTTCTGCTTCATCGCGCAACCCGCCCAGCGACATC
Source organism: uncultured Bacteroidales bacterium (assembly GCA_964390665.1). Lineage (GTDB taxonomy): Bacteria > Bacteroidota > Bacteroidia > Bacteroidales > UBA7960 > SKVR01. The sequence goes on from CAYMLS010000112.1 coordinate 6,717, forward strand.
CGCACATAATTTCTCCCCAACGCACTTGCAATACTTTTGCCAAGAGATGTTTTCCCTACTCCGGGAGGACCCACAAAACAAAGGATGGGCGACTTCATATTATTTTTCAGTTTCAAAACCGCCAGGTATTCCAGTATCCTGTCTTTGATCTTCTCCAAACCATAGTGGTCTTTGTCAAGGATCTTTTGTGCTTTGTTCAGGTCGAACTGATCAGTAGTATATTCATTCCATGGTAACTCCAGCAAAGTTTCAAGATAATTGATCTGCAGGGAATAATCTACAGCAGCGGGGTTAATTCTTTGCAGTTTACCGATCTCTTTATCAAAAACTTTTTGCACGTTTTCGTTCCATTTCTTTTTGGATGCTTTTTGCTTAAGTTCTTTGATCTGCTCTTCATGCGGATTTCCGCCCAATTCCTCCTGTATGGTTTTCAACTGCTGATTAAGGATATAATCCCGCTGTTGCTTATCAATATCCCCCTGTACCTTAGAATGGATCTGATTTTTCAGTTCAACCACCTGCAATTCTTTGGTAAGATGAGCAAGTACTGCTTTTGCACGCTGATTGATGTCAAGTATCTCGAGTAGTTTTTGTTTTTCCGGCACTTCAATATTCAGGTTGGAAGAAATGAAATTGACCAGAAAAACCGGGCTTTCAATATTTTTGAGTGCAAAAGCAGCTTCACTGGGAATGTGAGGAGATTTATTGACAATTTGGATGGCAAGATCTTTAATGGTAGAGATAAGTGCCTTAAAATTTTTATCTCCCTTTTTGGTTACGGGTTTATCAAAAGGTGATATTCTGGCCCTGAGAAAAGGTTCTGTTTCCAACAGATTCTCCATTTTAAACCTTCTCTTTCCCTGAATAATGGCGGTTGTACTTCCATCAGGCATTGAGAGTGTTTTGAGAATATAAGCCACCGTTCCGATCATATTAAGATCATCATATTCCGGGTCTTCCACATTGTCGTCTTTTTGAGACACTACACCCACGATCTTGTCTTTTTTATAAACCTCTTTTACCAGTTTAATCGATTTATCGCGGCTTACAGTAATGGGAATCACCACACCTGGAAATAAAACCGTATTTTTCAGGGCAAGTACCGGTAAAGATTCAGGAAGGTCCTCCGAGCTCATTTGCTCCTCTTCTTCAGGAGAAAGCAGGGGTATATACTCTGTTTCTGTATCCATCATTCCGAATTTGTTTAGATCTTTTTGATTCAAGAAAATATCCATATTTACAAGTAAGTCAATTTGTCAGTAATTCAGTAGAAAAGTCATAATTTCAAAAACCCGAAGAGCTTTTCGCTTTAAAATCGAAAAGTGTAGATATTTATCATCCTATCCTTCAGACTTTTACTACAACATGTATAATCATAAAAACATTACGCCCTTACACAGTTCAACTCTCATGCCAGTATGGAGTTTTTATATCCACAAGCCATAAAAAAGAGGATCATTACTGATCCTCGAAGCGGAAAAATTTGCGTGCGTTAGCACTCAATCAACAAGACCTCTGACATACCGATATCAGATATTTCTGTAAGTTAAGGTTTGCTCGTAAACATATCGGAAAATACTTTCTTCTTTCTGGTCGAATTCCCTGTTTCTCCGGGCAAAAACGCGTTTAGCTGTTTTGATCGCCTTATCAATGTTATAAATAGAAAATCCAGATACACTACCCCATGAGAAAGAGGGAATAAAATTTCTCATGAATCCGGCACCAAAGATCTGTGCTCCCACCCCGACAACGGTTCCGGTATTAAACATGGTATTGATACCACACTTGGAGTGATCACCCATAAAAGTACCGCAAAACTGCAGATCGGTTTGTACAAAACTTTCTTCCTGGTAATCCCATAGTCTTACATTGTCATAATTATTTTTCAGATTAGAAGTGTTGGTATCTGCACCCAGATTGCACCATTCACCAATTACGCTATGTCCCAAAAATCCATCATGAGATTTGTTGGTGTATCCGAAGATGATGGAGTGGCTAAGTTCTCCACCTACCTTTGATTGAGGTCCGATGGAAGTCGCTTCATACACTTTGGCACCCATTCTTATTTTGGATGCTTCACCCAAAGCCATTGGTCCTCTAAGCATAGCGCCATCCTGCACCTGAGCATTTTTGCCAATGTAAACCGGTCCGGCAGATGCATTGATCGTTACATGCTCCAAAACGGCGTCTTCTTCAACGAAAATATTTTCGGGTGCAATGGTTTTGACATGTTCGGGCAGGGGTTGTGATTTTCGTCCCCCGGTGATCAAATCAAAATCACTAACAATATTAGATTCATTAAGGCTCACAAGATCCCACAAAAAGTTAATTTTTTGCACTTCAGATTGCGTCGTCAGAGGTTTAACGGCATCTATCAGATCCCAGTCAAGGTTTTCAATATCTTCAGATTTCAATCTCAGGGCAATAATGGTTTCCCCAGTGATAAGGGTTTGATTAGGAGAGAGTTTATGTATTTCGTCAATAATAACTTTATTGGGAATGATGGTAGCATTGATCAGAAAATTATCCGATTCTTTAACCAATGGGTATTTAATGCTCAGATACTGTTCAGTAAGGGTGGAAGTTTTGGCATTGAGCAGTTTCTCCCATTTTTCACGCAGGGTAAGTATGCCTACCCTGATATCAGCAATCGGGCGGGTAAAAGTAAAAGGGAGTAAGTGGTTTCTTGTCTGATCTCCGAATAAGATATAATTCATTACAATATAATTTAGTTTAGCCAATGTTTAAATGCACAATGGTCTAAAGATATAAAATATTTTTAAAAAAAAAGCCCTTTTCAGAAAAGGGCTTTCAAACTTTGCGTAATAAAATGATACGTTATTTTTTCTGACGCTTTGCATATTTTGATTTAAACTTGTCAATCCTACCTGCTGTATCCACTAATTGTTGCTTACCGGTATAGAAAGGATGGGAAGTATGTGAAATATCAAGTTTTACAAGCGGGTATTCCTTACCGTCTTCCTCCCAAACAGCTTTTTCCTTTGTGGTGGCAGCAGAGCGGGTAAGAAAGGTATAGTCGTTAGACATATCCTTGAAAATCACAAAACGGTAATTTTTGGGGTGAATATCTTTTTTCATCTTTCGTTTTTTTTGAGATCTAAATGTATATATTCTTAAATATTAATTCGATAGCAAGCAAGTTGTATTTTTTGGGATGGCAAAATTACTACAATTAATTAATTATTCAAAATCTTTTCTGTAATAATTTTGCCATCCATCAGGCAGGCAATCTTACTTACCCCCTTTTTTATTTTTTTTCATGGTGATAAGATCGTAAGCAATGGGTGTGGCATTAAACAGTGATGAATAAGTACCAATAGCAATACCCACCATCAGCGCAAAGGCAAATCCCCGGATCACCTCACCACCAAACAGGAATATGATCAACAACACAGCAATGGTTGTACCCGAGGTATTGAATGTTCTGGAAAGGGTAGCATTCAGTGCATTGTTGATATTGAGTTTCAAATCCCGTTTCGGATATAATGTTGTATTTTCCCTGATACGGTCAAAAATAATCACCGTATCGTTTACAGAGTAACCGATAATGGTAAGTATAGCAGCAATAAATGCCTGATCGATCTCCATTGTCCACGGCACAATGTTATAAAGGATCGAATAAAGAGAGACAACAATAATGGCATCATGGAAAAGTGTAATAATGCCTCCCACACCAAACTGCCATTTCTTAAACCGGGCAGCCACATAAAGGAAAATGATGACCAAAGCGATGACAACACTTATGACAGCTCCCCTCTTTATATCAGAAGCAACGGTAGGACCAACTTTTTGGGAGCTTAACCGGCCAATGACCTTTTCATCATCTTCAGAGACAAATCCGGAGTAGTCGATCGGTTCAACAAAGAAATCCTTAACCCCTTCAAACAAAGTTCTTTCAGCGAGGGAATCTGCAACTGTTGATTCATCATCAATAAGGTAAGTGGTAGTGATTTTCACCTGATTACTGGGTCCGAATGTTTTCACCTCGGGAGCTTCACCAAACTCATCAATCAGAGCAGCGCGCATATCTACCGTGTTGATATCCTGGTCAAACCTGACAACATATGAGCGACCACCGGTGAAGTCAACACCAAAATTCAATCCTCTCAGAGCGAAAGATACAATACCCAACAGAATAACCACAGTAGAAATGATGTAGAATTTTTTTCTCACACGAATAAAATCAAAATTCACCTTTGTAAGGACATCTTTTGATATTTTAGAATCAAACCGGATGATAATATTTTTATCCATCCAGTGAGAGAAAATCAGTCTTGAAATAAATACAGCGGTGAAAAGTGATGACAAAATACCGATGATCAATGTAGTGGCAAACCCCTGTACCGGGCCGGAACCGAAAACATAAAGCACAACCCCGGTCAGAAGGGTGGTAACGTTACCATCAACAATAGCAGAATAAGCATTTTTATATCCATCGGCAACGGCAAGTTTTTGTCCTTTGCCCGCTCTTATTTCTTCAAGAATACGCTCGTAAATGATAACATTGGCATCAACAGCCATACCGAGGGTGAGTACAATACCAGCAATACCAGGTAAAGTTAACACTGCGCCCAATGAAGCAAGCACCCCAAAAATAAAGAAGATGTTGGCTACCAGTGCCAGGTCGGAAACAAGCCCTGCTCTGCTGTAATAGATAGCCATGTAGATAAGAACGATGATAAAAGCAATAACGAATGAGGTGAGACCACTGCTAATGGCCTCTCTACCCAATGAAGGACCCACAATGGCTTCTTCAACGATGCGTGCCGGAGCGGGCAATGAACCTGCCCTTAAAATATTGGCAAGATCCTGTGCTTCTGCCACAGTAAAGTTACCGGTGATGGAAGACCTTCCTCCGGATATTTCACTTTGTACCGTAGGGAAAGAATAGACATAATCATCCAAAACAATGGCAATAGAACTGCCAATATTTGCGGCGGTGAGTCTTCTCCATTCTCGTGCACCTTCACTGTTCATGGTCATGGCGATCTCGGCTGATCCATTAGGGCTAAAATCCTGTCTGGCATCAACAATCACTTCACCTGTAAGGGGTGGTTCACCGCGGGTAGGTACCTTAATGGCGATTAATTGCAAAATATTTTCTGTTTGTCCCTGTGGTTTCACCGTCCAGTGCAACCTTAATTCGCGGGGGAACAGATTCCTGATGTTTGGCTGACGCAGGTAACTGTTGATTTGAAGGGTATCTTTAATAGCGGCAGAACCAACAACAGGACCGTTACCGAGAAAAGGTTGTTGTGATTGGGGGTCCATGACAATGTTGGGGTTGAGAATGGCAAAAAGCGGATTTTCGCGTTCAAATTCGGCATCCGATTCCACCTCTTCATCAAGATCTGTGGCAAGCATATCCATCAGTTCGTCTTCGTCCGACAGAGTATCCGGATCTTCTGTAGCAAGCAAGGTATCGGTTTCTTCCTCTCCAAGGAGGTCTTCAATAGCGTCATCTCCAACGGTTTCTTCATCACTTTCGGTATCTTCCTCAGGCTCATCCTGCTCAAATTGTTGAGCCAGAAGTTCATTGGCTTCAGCCAGGTAAGAATACACTTCAGAGAACTCATAGGTTTCCCAGAATTCAAGTCTTGCCGTACCCTGTAAAAGTCTTCTTACACGATCCTGCTCTTTAATACCAGGCAATTCAATAAGAATCCGACCGGAAGTTTGCAGTTGCTGAATGTTGGGTTGGGTAACACCGAAACGGTCTATTCTGGTTCGCAGGATCTGGAATGAGCGATCTATGGCATCATCCACCTGGTTCTGAATTTCATCGAGTACTTGCTCGTTGGTAGAGTTAAAGTTGATCCTGTCGCGCATTTCGGGAGTTGCAAAAATGGCCGCCAGGCTGGCATTGGGGTCTGCTTCGGTAAAAGCTTCTCCGAAAATATCAACAAAATCGTCACGGTTTCCGTCTCTTTGCTCCTGAATGGCGTTTTCCATTGCCACTTGAAAAGTAGGATCCTGGCTATTGCCTGCCAATGCCCTTACGATTTCCGAAACAGATATCTCAAGTGTTACGTTCATACCCCCCCTGAGGTCGAGACCAAGATTCAATTCTCTTTCCTTCACTTCGGCATAGGTATATTTTTTCACACCAATGTTCAAAACAGTTTCACCCATCATAGAATCCAGGTAAAACCTTCTGTAAACATTCGACAAAGAATCCAAAACCACCATTTTTTGTAATTCATCGTCACCGGCAATTCTTTCAGCCATATTCTCAATCCGCTGGCTGCTGGCATATTTATCAGCATCATTCTCTACTTTATTGGAAAAGTATGTAAATGATAACTGGTACAAGCACACCACAGCAAAAGCAATGGCGAAAAATCTGATCAAACCTTTATTTTGCATTGTATTTTCTTTTTAATATTATGATGTTAATTCCGTATTTTATAAAAGTTTTTCGTTGTTCATGTTGTCATTCGAAGGTTTCACCGGATGAATAACAATGTGATGTATTTTTGATTCAATGACCTGACTCCAAAACCTGATTCAACTCTGCAGCGTACAGGCAATTCAATCTGATCTGCCTCTATAGAAGAGTATACCGGGGAATTACCAACAACACCGGTACTTTACCACAAACTGCCTGTTTTACGCCAACTGATCTAAAAGAGAGTGCATTAGTTTAAAATAAATTATGCTAAAAAGGGTGCAAAGATAGAATTTCCCATGGTAATAAACAACGCAAAACAATAAATAATGTAAGATTTTTGACCTATTTTCAACATAATCCGAAAGACCATATTCAAAACACTGAATAGAAGCAGGTTTTTAAACTGAAAGCAAATTTAGAGGATTTTTTTGGAAAGGGAACAGAATTCTTTTGGTCGCAAATACTATTGGGAAATATTTCTGAGAAATTATTGTGGATACAACAATGGATTATAAAACCAAACGGCAGATCATAAATTTTCGGATTCGAGCAAAAGTTGTCGCTTTTGATAATTGATCTCCGCATTATACTGCAGAAGAATATCTCCTCCGATAACGCCGTCAATTCTTGGGAGATCAAAAGTTTTATAAGCATCATTAATACTTTTGAGATCTATCAGCGGATAGTTGGATCCTTTCAACAGAAATTCCCCGATTTTAAAGCGATCGATATAGATATCGTGGGTAATAATTTTTTGTGTGCCAATACCGGTAAATTGATTGTGATGACGTTTCACTTTTTTCTCTTCCACAAAAGGTTTAATGCGGTTAATATCAAAAACGGTCTGAGACGCTCCGGTATCGATCAAAAGGTTCATGGTAATGGAATTGACCCATCCATGAACCAACAGATGACATCCTTCCTGGTTGATTTTCAGAATGGTAACCGGGATTGTTATTTTCACTGGCATGAATTAGAATCAGAAAGAAAAAACGTATGACGTTCCTGATGGAAAAAGAAAAACAGGATATGAACCATGATGAACCGAGCCATGACAAAATTTTTGACACACACGCACATGATT
>CAYMLS010000113.1:0-14205 GCA_964390665.1 uncultured Bacteroidales bacterium
ACCTCTTCCCATTCCGAACAGAGTCGTTAAGCCTGCCAGCGCAGATGGTACTGGGGTAATACCTGGGAGAGTATGTCGTCGCCGGATTTTACAAACCCCGCATCAGATATGATGTGGGGTTTTTTTGTTTATGAGATTACCGGATTACCATTTAAGGATCATATGGGGATGTAGTTCTTCTTCTTCTTCTTCTTAATATTATTATTTTTCCTCAGGAATATTTATTCTAAACAGTTTTTGCAAGAACGTATCAACTATGCTGTTTTTTCCTTTGGGACCGAGATGACTGTTTTGAAGACAAGCAAAATGCAATAATTGATGATTCAAAAAATCATTTAGAGAAGTATAAGGAAAAATACCATCGCCAGACAAGAAGTACGATAAGTAGATAATCATTGGGATTGATTTTGCCAATAGACTTTATTGTAAAAATACCAAAGCAGCTTAATCTTTCATGATCGTAAAAGGATAATACGCTGTTGTTATTTCTATAAGGAAGGGTTCTGTATTTTTAAAAATCACATTCACTATAAATCTTTTGAAGGAAATATTGCCACTGGTTTTATGATAGGTAGGAAATAAAAAAAGGAAGAATAAAAATTCCTCCTTTCCTTGTTTTTGTTTTGTTTTGTAAAAACCTACGCACTCTTGCCGGGCAAGTGCACATCGAGTTGGGGAAACGGAATGTTAATTCCTTCTGTAGCAAAAGTTTTATAAACTTTTTCATTCATATCGAAAAATACACTCCAATAGTCAGAGGCTTTAACCCAAACCCTGACGGTAATATTCACTGAACTGTCGGCCAACTCACCCAGTGCAATAAATGGTTGAGGGTCATTAAGTATACGTTGATCCCCGGAAATAAGTTGCAGTAATACTTTTTTGGCATGATCGAAATCATCGCCGTAAGCGATACCAAAACTCCAGTCAACACGTCTTTGTTGCTGAGTGGAGTAGTTGGTCAATGATTGGGTTGCCAGTTCTCCATTGGGGATGAAAATAGTAACATTTTGGGGTGTTTTTAAAATGGTGACAAAGATCTGAATTTCGCTTACCGTACCCGAATGCCCTTGTGCTGTAATATAATCTCCTACTTTAAAAGGTTTGAATATCATGAGTATAACCCCTCCGGCGAAATTTTGTAGTGTTCCGGATAGTGCTAAACCAATTGCCAAACCCGCGGCACCCAAAATAGCAATAAAGGATGTCATCTGAATACCTACCATTCCCATCACACTTACCACAAGAAGGATTTTTAAAATAGTGGATATAAAACTTTTCAGGAAGGGTTGAAGAGATTTGTCTACATTACGCTTCTCAAGTGTTTTGCGAAACAATTTGTTAAACCAGGAAATGATTTGAAGACCCACCAAAAGAAATACTATAGCACCGATTACTTTGGGTCCGTAATTCATCAGCAAATCATAAGCCTGTTGTTGAAAATTTTCCATTTTTAATTATATGAATTAATTTTAAAGATTGAACAATGTTTTAAAACATTAAAAACAGTGGATTGTTCTCCCCCAAAGAAAAAAATAAAAAAAAAGGGACTATGCCATTCGCACAGTCCCTTTTTATTTTTTCAACAGAAGCTGATCGATTGATATACTGTGTTATTGTGTTATCTCAATCAGATACAATTATTCATTGGCAAATACTTCAGTCCGGATGATCTGCCAGGCACTTGCAACATCAGTGATCCTTTTATATTCTACTATCATGTATGTTGTTTACTTTTTAAAAGGATAAATGTCAGTATTTCCATTAATCTGATCGTTTCAAACCAATATCCTTGTGAAACATCACCGTGAACACTGAAAACCTGATTGTCTCCCACATTTGATTTATTGCCTCCTATATCTTTTATTAACCGATCTGTGAGTTGTATCTCAGAGGTGAATAATGCTCCTGCTGGTTTACCAAAACATGTTTTTTGGAGAATAACTGTTTTATATTCAGCATTCAACACAACACTTGGCAACGTTACATGCTGCAAAGGTGGGTTTTTGGGATGCATGAATTTTTACTAATTAGTGAGTTTTCAAATAAACTCTTGATTTAATTTGTTTATTTTTGGGGCGTTAAAAATTAATGAATCATTGACTATCTGAAGATTCTTTTGTAACAATGCCAAATTCAAACAACTGTCATCACTTTATTGAGCGTTTCAACCGGTCAGGTGCTTATCTTGGTATTTTCCCCAAAGGGTGCGCTACCAAACCTAACCATCACATCAGAAAAACGAATGAAAACCTTATCATTTTGACCATAGGGAGTGATCTCAGTTATTTTACCGGATTCCAATCATAAGTAAGAAATGATTTTTTTCAGAACATCACAATTTTAATTCAGGATGAAATTTTTAAGTAATTCTTTACACTAATCTTTAAACATATAAACCGAGCCATGACAAAGATTTTGACACACACGCGCATGAATATAATTCGCGGCATGCTAAAACATGCAGTCGGATTTTTGGCGAGCTCTCTCGTTGGAAAAAACGAGACAGGCATCTAACAACTTTAATAAAATTTAATCAGATGAACCTTTTTTCATTTCTAAAATCATTTGCCCTGTTTGTCTTTCTTTCAGGTTTTTCTTTGGATGTATTTGCAGATGATCTTTCTGCACAACAGTCTTCATCAGAGGAGCAGGATCAATTCTTGCATGTATGCATTAGCTTTTATAATGTAGAAAATCTTTTTGATACAATTGATGACCCCGACCGAAACGACACTGAATTTACACCTGAAGGTTCCAACAAATGGGATACGCCAAAATACAACGAGAAACTTGAAAATCTTGCAGATGTTATCTACCGAATAGGTACGGATATTGCCCCGGATGGTCCTGCCATACTGGGGGTAAGTGAAATTGAGAATGAAACAGTTTTGCAGGATCTGGTTGATGAAGAAAAAATAAGAGAACGAAATTATCAATACGTATACTACAGAGGTCGCGACAGGCGTATTGATAATGCCCTGTTTTTTAATCCTGAATATTTTGAACTTACTGCCTCATTATCTGTGCCTACCATAGTCGAAGACTTCCCAGGTTTTCGCACCAGAGATCATCTTGTTGTATCCGGATTGCTTCTTGGTGAACCCTTTCATTTTATTGTTGCTCACTGGCCCTCGCGCGGGGGTGGCGAAAAAGAGAGCCGACCCAACCGGATTGCAGCGGCTAAAGCAGCACGATCTATCGTTGATTCATTGAAAAATATCAACGAAAATGCTAAAATAGTTTTGATGGGCGACCTCAATGACGACCCCGATGATGTGAGCGTTTCAGAATACCTGAATACCACTGGAGATAAAAAAGACCTTAAGTATTATCAACTGTACAACCCTTTTTATAAAATTGCGGAAAAAGGACAAGGAACACTTGCATACAGAGATGCATGGAACCTCTTTGATCAGATCATCATCTCTCAGTCTTTACTCGGAAATGATAAATCGGATTTTAAATATCATAGTGCAGCTATCTATAAAGAACCTTTTATGCTTCAAACTTCAGGACGATTTCAGGGATATCCTTACAGGACTTTCGGAGGAAGAACTTATCTCGGTGGATATAGCGATCATTTTCCTGCTTATATTATCCTGATTCGTAAAACAAAATGATGATTTGTTATGCCTAAGACAATTATTTCAAAAATTCAGGAAAACCCTGACCATCTCAGACTAAAGAACCCCAAAAAAACTGGTAGAAAGAAGAGGGTTAAGTTTAAAAAAATAACTTTTAAAATCACTGAAAGTCAAATGTTAGCTTTGGATTCCCTGTGCAAGAGACAAAATTCAACCACTGTCAGGTACATCAAATCCATGATAAAAAAACAAACTGCTGGTTTTAAACCTGTATCTGTTGAAAAAAGTTATGTAACGCACAACCAACTCTCTCTTTTTGATGACATGGGGGAGGATTAACCCGTACATTAACCAGTAAACTATTTGATTTATGGTTGGGTAAATTGCTGTTTACCAGATAATTGTTGTTCGGACAGTCGTTGCCATTTCGTTATCTTTTGCAGGTAAAACGGTAAAAAAACGTTGAAAAACTCTGCCCTCTGGTATCTTTAGATTTTTTTTTTATGTATAAGGCGACAATCAGTTTTGCAATATACTGAGCCCATCTTAGCGGATATCCCTGGTTATGTCTTTTGGTCACCAGTGTAAACTCACACATCAAAACCTCCTGAAAAAGTTACAAAACATGTTTTCGGGGTAGGATTGTTTCCTTTTTTCATTTTGGGTATTGTTGAAAAGTTTAGATGATTGAATTGATAAAATGGTTAAATTTGGAAATAATTAAAACAAAGCAGATTGTTTGCTGTTTCTGTATTGTTTTTTTAGGTCTGATTTGTTTTCTTGAAATAGAGGAAACCTTGTGATTGTTTGATTTTATCTCATACAAATTTGAGAATTCATGTTGACACTGTATTTCATTTCCTGCACCATGTATTATCCGGTTGTATCACTCATTTCTGAAAGTGGTTTTTTTCTGTCATCTTTTATGATGGGAAATGCCCGGGGCATCTTTTTGCCATATTGGGTCGGAATTGCATTATTGTTGCTTGTTATTGCACTGCTATGGTATTTCACCTCAGGAAAGAAAAGCAATACCCCTAAAGATAAAGGATTTGCAACGAACCCTTATAAGAGCAATAACCCATCAGATACCTTACCAGAACCTGGTTCTGTATCCAGTAAAAACTCTTCAGCAGAGCACTCTGTATCCATGATGAATCGGGGTGCACAAAATCATGAAAATTCTCCCCAGGAGCAGCAACGAAATCATGAGAAAGTTTTGCCTGATATTGCTTTTGAATGCGACAGGGAAGGGGAATTGCGTTCTATGGATGAAATTGGTTTTGAAGTTTTCGATCTTTCCAGTCGACAATTGGAAAACGGGTTAAGCATTCTGGATTTTGTACATCCTGACGATAGACAAAAGTTGAAAGTTCGTTTTACAGCAGATCATTCATCCTTGACAACCCAGAATAATGGTTACAGATTTTTGAACGCAGAGGGTTCGTCGATCTTTTTGAATGTTTATTTATTTCCGGTCAGGGAAAATAACAGTTTTCCGGTTTTTAAAGGTTGCCTTGTGGATGTCTCCAGAAAAAAACATTCAGAAGACACGCTTCAAATGCTAAAAGATATTGTGTCGCATATTGATATTGGTTTGTCTGTGTTTAAAACGGAAGATCTTAATGACCCGGGAAGTTTTCGTCTGGAAATGGCAAATACGGCAGCCAGTGGAATGATGAGATTTTTGAATCAAAAAAATATCGGTAAAAGTGTAGATGAAATATCTCCGCTTCTGAGACAACTTCACCTGCATGACATTTTTTTTAATGTGTTGCATGCCAATAAATTTCAGGAAACAGAAGAACTTCTTTACCAACCGGATAATCATTACAGCAAAAGATATTTTAAAGTACGTGTGTTTCCCCTGCCCCTGAAAAGGGTGGCGATGCTTATTGAGGATATTACCTACAAAAGAGACAACGAAACCACTTTAAAAATGACAAACTTTGCGCTGGAAAGTGCAGGAGACATTATTTTATGGATGGACGAAAAAGCGCGGTTTACATATGTCAATAAAACGGCAACAGAAAAATACGGATATCATGAAAAAACATTGCTTTCCATGGGGTTGCCGGATGTGGATACCCGCATTAATATGATGCAATGGTATGAACTTACACAAATTTTGGATAGTAAATCGTCTCTTACCATGGAGTCTATCAATAAAACCCATGATAATATTACTTTTCCGGTTGAAATCTCCATGAATAAATTTGTGTTCGATGGTAGAAAAAAATATTTTGCTTTTGTGCGCGATATAAGTGAGCGAAAACGAAATGATGAATTGGAGCAAAAAATCCAGGTGGCACGCAAATCGGCAGCCATTAAGCAGCAGTTCCTGGCAAATATGAGTCATGAGATCAGAACACCCATGACAGGTATCATGGGAATGACTTCATTGTTGCAGAAAAGCAGCCTCAATATGGCTCAATTGGAATATGTGAACAATATACGTATTTCTTCGGAAAATCTTCTCAACATTATCAATGATGTGTTGGATCTTAGCAAAATTGAAGCTGGCAAAATGGAACTAAAACCTACCAGGTTTCATTTAAGAGAGTTTGTTGACCAGGTAAGTGAGTTTTTTCAACATAAAATAGATGCCAAAGGGTTGAAATTTAAAACATCTGTTAGCTCCAACATACCTAAACATATCATAGCGGATCAAAACCGGTTGAAACAGCTTGTGAACAATTTATTGTCAAATGCCATAAAATTTACAGATGAAGGCGGGATTTCGCTGTATTTTCTTCTCAAAGAAAAAGTTGATGACAAGTTGGTTATTTCCTGTAAAGTGAGAGATACTGGTATGGGTATCAGTGAAGAAAACCAGAAGCATGTTTTTGAAAAGTACACGCAAATTGAAACATCGCTGGTGAAGAAGTTTGAAGGGACCGGGCTGGGTTTGGCTATTTGTCGCGAGCTTGCCGGGTTGATGGGGGGCGAAATTACGGTAAAAAGTAAACTCAATGAAGGGAGTATTTTCGAATTTACTTTTCGTGCTGAATATGATGAAACCGACCAGGCACCTGAAATAAACCCTGTGGCCAAAGACCTTCAGGAACTCGATCTGAATATTCTCCATGTTGAAGACAAATTACTCAATCAGAAAGTAGTAGGGTATATTCTGATCAATGCCGGTGCCAATGTTGATTTTGCCAAAAATGGCGAAGAGGCACTCAATATGTACAAACCGGGAAGGTATGACCTTATCCTGATGGATATCGATATGCCTGTGATGGATGGAATTACCGCCCATAAGAAATTAAGCGAGCTTTACGGTGAAAAATTATGCCCCGTTATTGGGTTGAGCGCCAATGCGCTTGAAGGGGACGCCCAAAAATTCATGGAACTGGGGCTCAACGATTACATCATGAAACCATTCAAACCAGAGGTTTTGTATGAGAAAATTAACCTTTGGTGCAATCCGGTAAAATAAACTAAATTTGCTCTTTTAATGCTTTCTCAAATGAATTCATGGAAATGAGGGTAGCCTTTTTAAGCACCGGACATGAGATCTTCGATGACAGAATTTTTTATCATATGTCGAAAACATTGATAAAAAATAAGATGCAAGTAATGATCAGTTGCAGTAATGAGGAATATCATGATTCTGTTCAGGGGGTATTGATTCATAGCTTTTCTGGAAACCAATATTCTAAAAAAGAAAAAATGAATGCGTTTTATGCGCGATTATCCGATTTTTCTCCAGACGTGATTATTTGTTCCGAGCCTTTACCCATCATGGCTTCGTATCAATATAAACGAACAAAGTCTCCATCAGCAAAAATTATTTATGACATAACAGAATGGTACCCATCAAAAAAAAATCTTGAAAAAATTCCTCTGGTATTTAAATGGGTCAGGTTCTTGCAATTTATTCTTTTCCATCTTTTTACGGTCTTTTTTTGCGATGGATTTATTTTCGGTGAATGGTATAAAAGCAGACCTTTCAGGATCTTATTTGCCAGGAAACCTTATGTATTTATTTCTTATTACCCCCATTTGTCAATTATACCCGTTTCATTGCCGAAATTGCATCACAACAGTTTGAAGTTAAGTTATTCGGGAAAACTGTCTGTGGAAAAAGGATTTGGCAATTTTATCAGTGTATTGGAGCGGTTGAACCATACCAACCCACAACTTAAGATCGAATTAAAAATAATAGGATGGTATACTGAAGAATCTGAAAAAAATGAATTTGAATCCCGATTGGCAAAACTCAAAAATACTTCTTTATCTTTTTACCCGAAACTCCCGCTGCATGATTATTTAAATACGATAAAAGATATTGATGTTTTTCTTGATTTGAGAGATGATGATGTTGAAAATCAGCATTGTTTGCCTATTAAACTTTTTTACTATGCTGCTTTGGGTCGTCCTGTTATTTTTACAGATCTGAAGTCTGTTCGCAAAGAAGTTGAAGTCGGGTTGTTTGGATATTTGACAAATCCTGCAGATAGTGAAAATATTTCTTTGCTGATCAATAAATATTTGATGAATCCGGAACTGTATTATGATCATTGCGCAAACGCAAGGAAATTATCAGAGGAAAAATATAACTGGGCTCTTCTGGAGGATGACTTTGTCAGGTTTTTACTAAAAGTTTTTAAACAAGGGTATGCTGAATAAAAACACCTTATTTACCATAACTACACGATTTGTAATTTTACTGTGCAATTTCGCTTTGGTTGTTGTGAGTACCAGATTGTTTGGCAGCGAGGGTAGGGGAGTTATTTCGCTGGTTATTGCCAATGTTTCTATCATTATTATTTTAAATAATACAATATCCGGTAGTACTGTTATTTATCATTCTTCAAAAATTCCCAAAGGTCAGTTATTGCTCTATGCTTTTATTGGGATTTTGGGTTTTTCTGTTTTTGGTTCTCTGTTTTTTAGTTTTTTACACGGTTTTGCCTGGCTGAGTCACCTGCTTGTTATTTCAATTTTCATGGCGCTCAACAGTTTTTTAGCCTTTTATTGGTTGGGTAAAGAGAAAATTTTTCATTATAATCTTATTACTCTTTCTGGGCCTGCCCTTACAATTTCATTGCTGGTTCTCGGGTATTTTCTTTTCCCGTCACTTTCCATAGATTATTACTTTTATGCCTACTATGTCGCATATTTTCTGGTTTTTGTGTTTGGTTTTGCATCTTTTTTAAGGCAGGGCAAAATAAAAAAGATGGTATTTGAACAGCGACATTTTAAAAAGCTTTTTTTTTACGGGTTTGAAAACGAGTTAAATTATTTGATTCAGTTTCTGAATTACCGTTTGTCATATTATTTCATTTCTGCTATTCTGGGTTTATCTTCTTTGGGTCTGTTTTCCGTTTCCATTGCTGTGATGGAATCAATTTGGGTAATAAGCAAAAGTCTCTCTGCCCTGCATTTTTCGAAAGTGGTAAATACTCAAAATGTAAAAGATAATATTGCTGCCACACGTCGTCAGGCACGAATAAGTTTATTCTTAAGTACTTTGCTGGTAGTGGTTTTATTTGTTGTCCCTTCTTCCTTTTTCGGATATGTATTTGGTGCTGAATTTTCGGAGGCAAAAAAATATGCTGTATATCTCTCGCCTGGTATTTTGTTTATCGCTTTTTCCAATCTTTATGGTCATTATTTTACTGGAGTTGGAAAGTTAAAAATACTAAGAAAGAAATCCTTGCTCGGTCTGGTGGCAACCATTATCCTGCTGCCATTATTGGTCAATGAATATGGGATTGTTGGGGCATGTATATCTATAAACGTATCCTATGTCCTTTCCTCCCTTTATCTTTATTTTAAATTTGAAAAGGAAGCATCAGAATCAGAGAAAAAATATTCGTAAAAAACTTGCTTTTTTAAACTTAGTTTGATGAAAATTTTATACATTTGCACTCCCGAAAACGGTGGCTGTAGCTCAGCAGGTTAGAGCATCAGATTGTGGTTCTGAGGGTCGTGGGTTCGAGTCCCATTAGCCACCCCAAATTTCCTTAATACCCCAAAAACCTGTAATCTGCATTACAGGTTTTTTTTATACCTTATCTTTATACTGTAACCCTTCCTGGTATTTGAATACGAGACTATTACCCTTTTCTGTTTTGTCCTGTGGGTTTTTGCATAATTCGCAACCATTTTCGCTTGATCCAATCCAAAATTCAGTATTAAACGTAAAAATGGCAGGAAAACTCCTTGTACTTTTACAACTCATTGAAAATTTGTAAAATTTTTTCTGTCAGGTTCTCTCAATCCATGATGGATCAATCATCTTACAGAGATAGATTTCTTTTTGGTCGATGACTGTTTTAATGGTACATGGATGCGTTGAGTTTTTTTATTATCAGGAAAATGGCGAATCATAAACCCGGGATTACAACATGATACAAATTCTTATAAATTGGATTGTTATGCTCAGGATGATTTAGGATTCGAAAACAAAATAATGGGCATTTTTCCATTCAGGATGGGAGATATTTAACGTTACAAAATGAAATTTCACATATATGAACCGAGCATGACAAAGATTTTGACAGACACGTACGGGATTATAATACGCGGCATGTAAAGCATGTAGTCAGACTGTTAGCGAGCTCCATCTGACCTATTTAATAAAAATTATAAACAGATGAAACGGCTCATATACACACTTACTGATGATTATTTTACTTATAATTAAGTATTGCATAATAAGCGGTTTTGGCGAATTCCATTTGATTGAATTTTTAAAATTATAGACATATGAACAATTCTACCTTCCTCATTTTTTTTGTTATATTATTCTCTATGATGAGTATAATCAAGGGTTATGCACAACATAATCCGGAAAAAGTTACAATAATTCCGAACAGCAAAAAGTCCGATGCGAAAACCATCAAAGGAGATATCATATGGTCGGAAGATTTTTCCGGGGGGTTGCCCAACGATTGGCTGAATATGAATCTCAACGGATTTTGTGCTTTCTCTTATTCTGATCAGGGGCCACAGGGCCCGCTGTCTGCAGGTATACCGGCAATCAATTCATTTACACCTGAAAATGGTTTTATGATCCTTGATTCCGACCTTTGCAATGCCGATAATAACAATTATCTATTTACCGATGCTTTTTTACAAACACCTGCTATTTCTCTTACAGGGTTGGAGCAATTACCCAATGTCCTTTATTTTACCCATAATTTCAGGTATTGTTGCTCTTCCGCGGAAACGCAGATCAATGTGCAGGTAAGTACAGATAGTCTCAACTGGAATGTTTTTGATGTGAAGAACGGTGTGCCGGCAAATACCATTAGTCCCAATGCTGTTTATCAATCCATTGACCTTTCTGAAATCCTGGAAGATGCAGAGCAGCTATGGGTCAGGTTTCACAAGTCTGGTGCTTCTCATTACTGGTGGATGATAGATGATGTTATGCTTCTCCATGCTGAACCTTCGGAACCATTTGTATCAAAAATACAAGCCAAAAGGTATTACTCCAAAATTCCTCAGGGTTTGCAACAGGATATGGAATTTTCTGTTTCTGTTGCCAATAACGGCAGCACAATTTTGAATAATTTGTCGCTCAAAACCGTTGTAAATCAGTTTCTCTTCGAAAGTATTTCTCCGGTGCAACCTCAGTTATTTCCTTTACAGGAGATTACATTCGATACCCCTGAAGATTTTATTGCGCCAGCAAAAGGGGAGTACGATATTAAAATGATTTTACTATCTGGAGAGGAAGATAGCATACAGGAAACGAATGTTGCTACTCTTCCTTTGGAAATTACAGATACCGTTTACTCCCGGTCTCTGGCGGTTTATGATCCGGAAGTTTTCATCGAATCCACAGAACAGACCGCTTTTACTGTCGCCAATCATTTCAAACTTTTAAATGAAATGCAGGCTACTTCTGTTTCGGTACAACTGCATGAAAACACACAAACTGGCGCCCTTCTTTCCATCAAATTATTTTATGAAGATGAAACGGGTGAGTATAATGAAGTCTATTCAACAGATAATTACTCAATTGCAGAAGATGATATTCCTGAACCAGGCAATGATGAATTATCCTTTGTAACGATTGTTTTTGATCAGCCTTTTGATATGGAAACAGGTGATTACCTCGTGGCTGTTGCTTCGGAAAACAGTGGTCAAACCCTTGCCTTGGCCGGGCAAAATATCGGATGGTATGAACCCGGGGTTTCCTTTTTTCTGGAAGAACAGGTCTGGCAACCACTCGAATTCGTCCCTTTTATTGATCTGAACTTTGGTGATCATCATGCCGATTGCAGTCCGTCCTATCACAAGGTTATTAATCATGATATTTGCAATTCGGGAACGGGATCTGTGGAGTTTGTTCCCCTGACAGGATCAGTGCCTTTTGAGTATAATTGGGAGGGTTTTGAAGAACATTCCCTGCCGTTGCGGGAAAATCTTTCGACGGGGAAATATTTCGTTCAAATTACCGATGGTTATGGATGTTCTCATCTTGATTCAGCTACTGTTGAAAACCATGAATTTGAAGTAAATGTTGAAACGATTGACGCTGTTTGTAATACAGGGGGTGAAATCATGCTTCATCCTGTCAATGGCAACGAACCTTTTTCTTTTGAATGGGAGCATAGCGAAGAATCCGGGAGTCACCTGACCGGATTGCCCTCCGGTGTTTATAGTGTCCTTGTCACAGATTCGGCAGGTTGTTCTGCCAATCTTGAAGTTACGCTGGAAAATGACACTGTTCTTCCGGTGGATGTGATGGTTCAGGATGCTTTTTGTGGTGAGGATAACGGATCAGTAGAACTCCTGCCTCAAGGTGGAGTTGAACCTTATGGGTTCTTATGGGAGAATGAAACTATAACAGAAAATTTAATGACTGATCTTGCACCCGGTAGCTATGCTTTTGAGGTTTCAGATGCAGGCAATTGTGTTTTTAGTGGTAATGTTACGGTAAGCGAAGAAAATTATGACATTGATATTCAGATCAGCAAGATGGATGCCCGGTGTGGATTAGAGAATGGGGAGGCAACGGCTATTGCGTTGAACGGGCATGAACCCTTCCAGTATGAATGGTATCATGGTTATACCACCCAAACCGTTGATGGATTGGCAGCAGGAAATTATCAGGTACAAATAACTGATCAATACGGATGTGTTGGCAAAAGGTCGGTGTTTATTGATCAGGCTGGAAGCATGCCTGAAGTTACTCTTGATACAATTTTGCCCGGGATATGTGGGGAAGCTTCCGGTTCAATTATCGTAACACCTGCGAACCCGGATGATGAGTACACCTATTCCTTAACCGCTTTATACAATTTCGCCGATGGCGAAGAGGAAGAGGAGAATCCCACCAAAGATCTGAATTTTCAACCCAATGATGACGGTGCTTATGTGGCCGATAGCCTGGGTGCAGGTCAGTACCTTCTAACCGTATCTGATGTTTCAGATGGATGTGAACTAAATCTCCAGATCGGTCTGAGTGATTTAGAAGCACCGGAGATCATTGCGGAAACAGGAAATGTAACCTGTTACATGGAAAATGATGGTTTTATCAATGTTGAACTGGTCAATGCCTCTGAAAATGCAGAATTTTTATGGGATGACGAAAACACATCGCAATCAGCATCATTAAATCAATTAGAACCAGGTACCTATAATCTGAAGGTGACAGATAATGACTGTCATGCTTTTGGTTCCTACCTTATAACCGAACCTGATCTTTTGCATGTGCAGGCACAAATTGAACATATAATCTGCTCTAATACCGATCCTGAAGGTAGTATTGTGCTGGAAGCAATGGGTGGCATGCCTCCATATGAGTACGACTGGAACACTGGAGATTCGGTTAATGCACTTATTCAAATCCCGGGAGGAGATTATCAGGTAATCGTTACTGATAGCAATGATTGCAGCTTTTCTGATCAGTTTTTTGTTGAAGAAGCAGATCCGATCGTTATATCGGGCGGTGTGGTGGAAATTACAGAAGAAGGCGAAAGTACCGGGGTTATTGTTATTGAAGTAACCGGAGGTGCCGGTGATTATACCTACAACTGGAGTCATGGTCCACAAACGCCTGTGATAACCGGACTGCCTCTCGGAGAATATTCTGTGACTGTTACTGATAAAAACAATTGTCATGAGTCTGAAACCTTCATCATGACAGATGTGAATGTGGCTAATACAGAAAGAAAAATCCCAAAAGTTTTCCCTAACCCGGTGAAGAACTCTTTATACATTGAAATGGGTGATGGATGGAATGAACAGACAGAGATCATCGTTTATGATATCATTGGTAATGCCATGAAGGTAGAAAAGACAAAGGATGCTCTGCAAACATATACCATTGATACAAGGAGACTGAAACCTGGCATTTATTTACTTCAATTGCAATCCGGAGATGTTTTATGGCAGCATAAATTCCTGAAACAGTAAATGGAATTTTTCTGATTTTTGAAAGATCATACGGACATTCTTTTTTCTTCATGCATTGAAAAGGTCCATTCCTTCAAGCAAATACAAAAAACATGATTTTAATCTGGTTATAATTTGATTAATTCGGTTCTCGTTTTTTTCCGACGAGAGAGCTCGCTAAAACTCTGACTACATGTTTTACATGCCACGAACTATAATCATGTGCGTGTGTGTCAAAATTTTTGTCATGCTCGGT
>CAYMLS010000114.1:0-14155 GCA_964390665.1 uncultured Bacteroidales bacterium
GTTCATCTGGTTATAATTTGATTAATTCGGTCAGATAACCCTACTAAACCAAACCCATAAAACACGGTAAAGTTTCCAAATAAAAAAAACGATTTTTGTTTAATTTTTATACTCTTTCATTAAACATTAAACACAAAAATAATGTTACCTGATAAATAAAATATATTACATTAAACACATAAAAAAAATATTATGGAAAATTTAGGCAATGCTACTTTTGAAAATTACATCGGACTGGAACAAGGTCTGAGTGAAATGGCATACCAGATGGTGGCTCATGTGCTTACACTGGGGTATGCTGTAATGCTGGCGGGTTTGTTTTATTTTATCCTCACCATTAAAACCGTGGCACCCAAATACAGAACTTCTTCTGTACTTTCGGTTGTGGTAATGGTGTCAGCATTTTTACTGCTGTATGCGCAAGCAGGAAACTGGACAAACAGTTTTGTTTTTGATGCGGACAAAGGAAGATATTTCCTGGCTCCAGGTGCAGATTTGTTTAACAATGGATACAGATACTTAAACTGGCTCATTGATGTTCCTATGCTGCTCTTCCAGATCCTTTTCGTGGTTAGTTTAACAAAATCGGCATTCTCAAGCATCCGAAACCAATTCTTTTTCTCCGGAAGTGCTATGATCATAACCGGATATATAGGTCAGTATTTTGAAGTAACCAATTTGGCTACCTTTGCCATATGGGGTGCCATTTCTACTGCTTTCTTTGTTCATATTCTCATTATTATGAGGAAAGTGATCAGTGAAGGTAAAGAGGGAATACCCGCCGATGCTGCCAAAACACTGGGTAGTATCTGGACATTGTTCTTTATCTCCTGGATGCTTTACCCGGGTGCATACCTGATGCCGCACCTGGCAGGGATTGAAGGGGCACTGTTTAATGAAACGGGTGTTGTGGCACGGCAGATCACCTATACAGTTGCCGATGTAAGTTCTAAAGTAATTTACGGCGTACTGCTTACAGTTGTAGCCAGAAAATTAAGTATAGCGGAAGGATATAAAGAATAAAATACAATTCCCCATTATATATTCCCAGTTTCCCATTCAATCCAATTGCTTCTTCATAAGCAATTAACCCGGCGCCTTCAGGTTGCCGGGTTTTTTATTTTTCACATTAACTGGCGTTTACCTGCAAACACTAACGCTCACCATACATTGTTCTGGATATTTCTGCAACCCTTTTGCCCAGATCTTCCCCTTTTTGCAAAAACAATGGATCCAAACCATCCGTTTCATGGAAAGGTTTTTCGCCTTTTACTGCTGAGGCCCCGAAAGGCGATGTCCAGTGTTCGCCACCCACAATGATCATCCCGAAGATCATCATCGAATGTAAGATATTCAGCTGTGTAACCTCTTCACCTGCCGATATACCACCGGCGGTTACAAATGCAGCACCAATTTTATTTTTCAGGGGTGCACCCTCAAAAGGCCATCCAGAAATAAACTCCTGCACCTGGGGCGCAACATTGGCGTTATAGACCGGGCTGCCCACAATAATTGCATCTGCATCCAGCAGATCTTCTGTGGTTACCTCCGACACTGGTTTCATCTCCACTGAGACTCCCTCTGTTTGTCGTGCTCCCTTCACTACCGCTTCTGCCATGGCTTCTGTATTACCGGTTTTGCTGTAATATGCCACAAGCACATTGGTTTGTCCGATCACAGAATATGCGTTCAGAAAAACAAGAAAAAACAAAAGAATAAGAACCTGCTTGAAACTGTGTGTTTGTATCATCATCATCATTGATTTTCAACAAAATTGCTAAATTTTATTCATACTGCAAGAAAAAATTTCTGCATCTTTTTATGCACCCAAAAATATCTTAACACATTAACTACAAGACATTTAAATCAACTCAACAGGGGTTGTTAACAATAAATTCACACATAAAAACGAAAAAAAACTTTTGTTTAAAAAGAATTAATGCTTAATATTGCAACGCAAAACGAAAAAAAATGATGACAACTATTTATGCATATTTCCGCTTTTTTTATTTTTACTTTTTTAGAAAGTAAGGGGCGTTCAATGCATAAATCAATGATAAAATACAGCATTTGAAAAGCCCCTTCTCTGAAGGGGTTTTTTTTTGCTCAAAACTTTGATACAATGATTAAAAATTTGGCTTTCTTTTTTGGATATTATTTTTATTTCTTTAGCCCACCAGGCAGAGACTGAACCGTATTATCTGGAAAAGAAGGTAGAAAAGGAAGGTCTCTGAAAAGAACCTTCCTTTTTTTATGCATAACAATCTAAAATTCCATTACAGCATGCAAACATCATCAAATAACCATACGGCACCCGCAAAAGAATACTACTTCGTAAGTATTCAAAGGGAAAAAGAACGTTTGCAAAAAGCAGGGATGGATGTTGTTGACCTGTCCATTGGCAACCCTGACCTTCCACCACCTGCAGAAATGCTGGAATCGCTCAAAGTGAACCTTTCTGACCTTACGGCACACGGATATCAGTCAAATACAGGCAACGAACAACTTCGGTTGGCCATTGCCTCCTGGTACCATAAATTCTACCATGTTGACCTCGATCCTGATGAACAGGTGCTGCCCCTGCAAGGATCCCGCCAGGGTATCATACAAATATCGCAGGCACTGTTAAGTAAGGGCGATCAGGTGCTGGTGCCCAACCCCGGATACCCATCCTACACTTTTGCAACCCGCCTTTTGGAAGCCCAACCTGTTCTGTACGACCTTCGCCCCGAAAATGCCTTCCTCCCCGATATAGAACAACTCGAAGAGAAAACAACACCAGACACAAAAATACTGTGGATCAATTATCCTCACATGCCCACCGGCGCAGTGGCAACAAACCAATACATGGAGAAACTGACAGATTTTGCCGGAAAACATGGTATGCTGATCATCAACGACAATGCCTACGGACTGATCCGCAACAGCGAACAGGTATCATTGCTCGCTGCACCTGGAGCAAAAGAGATCGCACTGGAACTGAATTCTTTGAGCAAAAACTACCATATGGCAGGTTGGAGAATGGGGTTTTTCGCCGGATCACAAAAAATCATCTCCCATTTACTCAAACTCAAATCAAACCTCGACTCGGGCATCGCATTACCTCTGCAGAAAGCAGCCGCGACTGTTCTGAACCTCGAAAAAAACTGGGTGGAAGACCTCCATAATATCTATACAAAAAGAAGAAATAAAGCCATTGAATTGTCCAAAACACTTGGATGCGATCCCGTGGGTGGGCAAGCTGGTTTATTTCTTTGGGTAAGCATGCCCGAAACACATTTAAACTCGAAAGATTATGTAAAAGATCTGCTCCACCAGGCGGGCGTTTTGCTGGCACCTGGATCCCTTTTTGGAAATGCAGGTGAAGGTCATCTGAGAATATCTCTTTGCGCTGATACCTCTCTTTTCGATCGGGCCATCAACAATATTCAAAAATCCATTATTCATCATCACAAATTTAACTGATCATGCAAGTAACTATTGTAGGAACCGGACTTATGGGGTGCTCACTCGGACTGGCACTTAAAAAACTCGGACATCATGTTTGCGGGGTAGACAACAACCCCGAGCATTTAAATGACGCTCTCAAAATGGGAGGAATCGATTATTTTGCTGAACCCGATCAGGCTTTTACCGGAACAGACCTGGTGGTATTGTGCGTACCGGTAGATGCAGTGGTTAAACTACTGCCCCGTATCCTGGATCAAATCAATAAAAATGCTGTGGTGATGGATATGGGCAGCACCAAACTCGATATTTGTACCCTTGCCGATCAGCATGATCACCGCAACCAGTTTGTGGCTGTACATCCCATGGCTGGAGTAGAACACTCAGGACCCAAAGCCGCCCATGTAGACCTGTTTCTCCACGCAAGGGTGATCATCTGCGATCCACAAAGATCTTCCTCTCACGCGCTCAACAAAGTACTGGGAATTCTTCAGGAACTCAAAATGAAAGCAATTTTTATGGATGCCGATGAGCATGACAGGCAACTCGCATTGGTTTCGCATCTGCCACAATTTATTGCATATGCATTGGCTTCTCTCGAGGATTTCGACAAAGACACTAACAAAAACTGGGTGGAACTCGGTGGTGGAGGATTACAATCTTCCATCAGACTGGGGAAAAGTGACGCAAAAATGTGGATTCCCATCTTTCAGCAAAACAAAGACTACCTGTTGCAATACATTGAAAATTACATCGATCAACTGAATAACATAAAAACTTTACTCAGAGATGATAAAACTGAACAACTCAACAGTCTGATCAAAAATGCCAATGTGAATTACGAAAAATTAAATTACCGCAATAAAAAACCTACTACAACAGTGGTTAATCAGGGTGCTCCAAAGGTCTTCTATTCCTGAAAATGCACCTGAAATTTCTTTGATTTTGATATAATAAAATAAATCTTCCATCTTCAACTTAAAAAAAAATGAAAACAGAATTGCAAAAACTAACCGGAAACGGAGCAAAGAACCCAATGCTTATTGCAGGACCCTGCAGTGCTGAAACACCAGAACAAGTAATGGAAACGGCAAAAAAACTTGCACTTGATGGCAGGGTAAACTATTTCAGGGCCGGAATTTGGAAACCACGTACTTCCCCTAATTCTTTTGAAGGTATTGGTGCACCTGGTCTGGAATGGATGAAAGAAGTAAAAAAAGAAACCGGTTTAAAGGTAACCACCGAAGTGGGATCGGAAAAACATGTTGAAGAAGCACTGAAAGCAGGTTTGGACATGCTGTGGATCGGCGCCCGCACGGTAAGCAATCCTTTTGTTGTACAAGGTATTGCCGATGCCCTCAAAGGTGTGGACATTCCTGTTCTGGTAAAAAATCCGCTTAGCCCCGATATCGACCTGTGGGAAGGTGCCATCAAACGGTTCAGCAACAGTGGTGTAAAACAACTGGGCGCCATTCACCGGGGGTTCTTCTGGTGGGGTAAGTCGCATATGCGCAATCAACCCTTCTGGCATATTCCCCAGGAACTCAAAAACAGAATGCCTGACCTGCCTGTTATCTGCGATCCGAGCCACATTGCTGGAAAAAGAAGCCTCATTCCGCTGCTCTCTCAAAGAGCCATGGAAAACAAATTCGACGGACTGATGATCGAAGTACACCCCGATCCTGACAATGCATGGAGTGATGCAAAACAGCAACTCACCCCCGATTCTTACCTGCAACTTCTTGATGAACTGCTGGGTATCAGCCCCGATTCTGTTTCTGCCGAATTACTGGAAGAACTCAGATCGGAAATTGATGTAATGGACGAAATGCTCGTGTGGGCGCTTGCCGCAAGAATGGAATTGGCTTCTAAAATAGCCCATGTAAAAAGAAATGCTCAAATTGAACCCCTGCAAATGCAACGATGGGAGAAAGTGATTGAAAGGGTCAGAAGCATGGGAACAAGAAACGGACTCAACCCCGATTTCATCGAACTGCTTTTCAATGATATTCATAAAGAATCTCTTGCAATACAAAAAAAATTCATCGAAAAACAAGTAGCAGACAATCCCAAAAAAGAACCTAACTTTGTTTCCTGACAAACTTGTTATAAATCCGAATACGACACATGGAAAAGATCACCATTGAAGGAAAGCAGGATAATTCCGATATTTTTACAGGAAAAGATATGGGTTCGCTCAAAGAGCATTTGCCTCCCACAAATGTTTTTATCATTAGCGATCGCAATGTTTTTTCTTATCACAAAAAGAAGTTCCCCGATTTCCCTGTTTGTATTGTTGATCCGGGCGAAAAATCAAAAGATTTTTCGGTGATGACCAAAATTTACACCTGGTTACTTGAAAATGGTGCCGATCGCAATAGTTTTATTGTGGGAATTGGTGGTGGTGTGGTATGCGACCTGTCAGGCTTCGTGGCGGCAACCTTCATGAGAGGAATCCCCTTCGGATTTGTGGCTACTTCGCTCCTGGCACAAGTGGATGCCAGTGTGGGCGGTAAAAACGGGGTCAACCTTTCGGGTTTTAAAAACATTGTAGGAACCTTCGCTCAACCCCGGTTTGTCATTTGTGACACTCAATTACTGGATACATTGCCCGATGAGGAATTCAGAAACGGACTGGCAGAGGTGATCAAACATGCATTGATCAGAGATGCCGGTAAGTTTTCTGTACTCGACAAGGATAAATATCTTATCCTGCAAAAAAACAAAAATATCGTTGATTCTCTTGTCACTCGGTCTGTAAGGATAAAAGCTGCAATTGTGCAGGCAGACGAAACAGAAAAAGGACTTCGTAAATTGCTTAATTTCGGGCATACCTGGGGGCACGCCATTGAAAAGGTAACCAAAATCGCGCATGGAAAAGCCGTTAGTATCGGGATGGTTTTTGCCGCCAACCTATCGGTACAGCGCGGATACCTTTCGGTAGATGAAAGAGATCGCATTATCAAACTTTTGAATGATTATCAACTACCCGTGGTGACAAAAGTAAACCCGCAAGATGTTTTCGATGCTTTGCTGCATGACAAAAAACGTGAGCAAAACAAAATACATTTTGTTTTGCTCAGAAGCATTGGAGATGCTTTTATTGAAGAAATTGAGACCAACGAACTTAAAAAATTTGTCCTGGGAAATCTTTCATGATCTTTTCCTGAACATCCTGAAAACTATGATAGCAACACTTCATCCGTCAAAGGTTGACGGAAACATGCAAGCACCAGCCTCCAAAAGTGTGGCACAAAGGGCCATTGCCATAGCAGCACTGGCAAAGGGGAAATCGGTCATTCGCCAAACAGGTCATTCTGACGATGTAAAAGCCGCTGCCAATGTATGCCATGCCCTGAACTGTGAAGTTGAGTTTCACCCCTCTGAAACCATCATCAATGGTGGTATTAAACAACCTCTTAAACCATTGGATTGCGGAGAATCGGGGTTGGGATTCAGGATGTTCTCGGGTATTGCTGCAACACTAAGCAAAGAGGTTATCCTTACCGGCAGGGGATCTTTGACCCAACGCCCCATGAATATGATCGGGGAATCGCTCAGAGCAGCAGGGGTTTATTGCCATACTGAGAGCGGGTTTTTACCGGTAAAAATCAAAGGCCCGCTGCCCGGTGGAGAAGTTTTCATTGATGGATCTGTTAGCTCGCAGGTGCTCACAGGATTGCTCATTGCTGCACCATATGCACTCAGGGATACTGTTTTTCAGGTGCACGACCTGAAAAGCAAACCTTATGTTGATATAACCATTCATATGATGAAGGATTTTGGTGTTGAAGTTGAAAACAATCACTACCAGACTTTTAAGATCAGTGCCGGTCAAAAATACACTCCCCGCAATTATACGGTGGAAGGCGATTGGAGCGGTGCTGCTTTTCTGCTTGTGGCCGGCGCAATGGCAGGAAATGTTACAGTAGAAAATCTTCATCATCGCTCTTTTCAGGCAGACAGAGCAGTACTGGAAGCGCTCCAAAAAGCAAATGCAGATCTGCACATTTCTCCACAAAGCATTTCCATCCGTCGCTCAGAACTTATTGCTTTTGATTTTGATGCTACCCACTGTCCCGACCTCTTTCCGCCATTGGTTGCATTGGCTGCTAACTGCAAGGGTACTACAAAAATTAAAGGTGTTTCGCGCCTGAAAGTGAAGGAAAGCGACAGGGCACATGCCCTGCAGAAAGAATTCGGCAAAATGGGTATCGAAGTACAACTCAATAAGGATGATATGCTTATAAAAGGTGGACAAATTACAGGAGCAACCGTTCATTCACATCACGATCACCGTATTGCCATGGCCGCGGCTGTTTCAGCATTGGTTGCAGAAGATAAAATAATCATACAAGATGCCCAGGCAGTAAACAAATCTTATCCTGATTTCTTTAAAGATATGGCAGCACTTGGTGCAAAAGTTTTTACCCAAACAACCGGATAGGTGAAACACATAAAAAAGCAACAGAAAAACAATAAACCATAATATTGCGGTCAATCTCAATACAATGAGTTTTACTGCTGAAAAAACAAGATAATGAACAGTTTCGGAAGAGTATTCAGGGTTACAATTTTTGGAGAATCTCATGGAGTGGGTGTAGGCATAAACTTAGACGGCTGTCCTGCGGGTATCCCCTTAGAAGAAAAAGATTTTGAAAAAGACCTCAACCGGAGGAAACCCGGTGCCAAAGGTACGACACCCCGCAAAGAGGACGACCTGCCTGAGATCATTTCAGGTACGTTCAGAGGTTTTACTACCGGAGCACCCATTACCATATTGTTTCGCAATAAAAACACCCGCTCGGGCGACTACGACAACCTGGTGAAAACGCCCCGCCCGGGGCATTCCGATTTTGTTGCCTGGAAACGTTTCAACGGATTTAACGATCACCGCGGAGGGGGGCATTTTTCGGGCAGACTTACGCTGGGACTGGTGGCTGCAGGGGTGGTGGCAAAAAAAATAGTCGATCCGGTTGACATCCATGCCCGGTTGATCGCTGCCGGCGGAAACCCGAACATCGATGAAGAAGTTGCCAAAGCACTTGAAGCAGGTGATTCGGTAGGCGGTCTTGTTCAATGCGTTGCTTCCGGAATTCCTTTGGGATGGGGCGAACCCTTTTTTGACCCGGTGGAAAGCACGATCAGCCATATTGTATTTGCCGTACCTGCCATTAAAGGGATTGAATTTGGTTCTGGATTCAAGGCAGCCGAAATGAACGGCAGCAAACACAACGATCCCATCATCGATGAAACCGGAAAAACAGCATCCAACAATGCGGGGGGCATCACCGGCGGACTTACCAACGGCAATGATCTTGTTTTCAGGGTAGCGGTAAAACCCACCAGCAGCATTGGAAAAGCACAACAAACCTACAGTATTGAAAGCAAAAAAGTGGAAACACTGGAGGTAAAAGGCAGACACGATGCCTGCATTGCCCTCAGGGTGCCGGTAGTAATTGAAGCCGTTGCAGCCGTGGCGCTTGCCGATTTCAAACTGCTTGCACAACAAAGACCTGTTGATCAGGTTTGACACGAAAATTGTGTTACAAACACACCATTCTCTTTTCCTGGAATTTTTTTCTCACCATTCAATTGTTGGTAAACATCACCTGCTGTCTTTGGGGCAGGGCTCTGATTTGTTGTACATTTAGCGATGCAACGAAAAGCAGATATATCGGATATGCTTAGATTTTTAAGTAATTTTGAATTAAAAGCGTTAATTTTGCCGGGAAAATTATAAATCTTTAAATATATGAGTGAAAATACAGAGAGAATCAAATGTTTGATCATCGGCTCAGGTCCTGCAGGTTACACTGCAGCGATTTATGCCGCACGTGCAGATCTAAAACCCGTTATTTACCAGGGTTTGCAGCCGGGGGGGCAGCTAACCATTACTACTGATGTTGAGAACTATCCGGGGTATCCTGAAGGAATCAAGGGACCCGATATGATGGTCGACTTTCAAAAGCAGGCCGAAAGGTTTGGTACGGATGTAAGATGGGGGTTGGCAACAAATGTTGACCTTTCTCAAAGACCATTCAGGGTTACCATCGACGAAAAAAATGAAGTGCTCGCAGAAACCCTCATCATTGCCACCGGAGCATCGGCAAAATGGCTCGGACTGGAATCGGAGAAAAAATTTAATGGATTTGGTGTTTCAGCATGCGCCACATGCGATGGATTCTTTTACCGGGGACAAAAAGTAGCTGTTGTGGGTGGTGGAGATACTGCCTGCGAAGAAGCATCTTACCTATCCAAACTTTGCGAAAAAGTTTATCTCATCCACCGTCGTGATGAACTCAGAGCTTCAAAAGCTATGCAACACAGAGTTTTCAAAGCTCCCAACATCGAAATTCTCTGGAACAGTGTGCCCAAAGAAATAGTAGGCGACAAAACGGTTAATGGGGTTATCCTTGAAAACACAAAAACAGGTGAAGAAAGTAAAATTAACGTGGAAGGATTCTTTGTAGCCATCGGGCACAAACCCAACACCGATATTTTTAAAAAACAACTGATGATGGATGAGAACGGATACCTGATCACCAAACCCGACTCAACACAAACCGAAGTTCCGGGTGTTTTTGCCTGTGGCGATGCACAAGACCATGTGTACCGACAAGCCGTTACTGCTGCCGGAACAGGATGCATGGCAGCCATTGAAGCAGAAAGATTTCTTTCCGACCAGGATTAAGAACACAATAAAATACCTTTGACATAAACTGCAACAAGATCAAAAAACACTTACACGATTGCGAAAATATTTATGATGTATCCGTTAAGATCATTGAAAATCATTACAGAATCTGCGTAAATCAAATTTCAGGTGATTTTTTTAAATTGATAAATTAAAACAAACGAATTTGAAAACTCAATGAATATTTTTGCCCTGTTATCTTTTTTATCCTTTCTTATTTATTTTCAGGCGGGCTTCTTTGCCCTCCATCTCAACAAAAAAGAAAAAGTCTTCAGGGTTTTTGCAGTGCTTTCTTTTCTTTTTGCAGTTTATGCTTTCCTTTACTTCCTGGTTTTTCAAACCAACAACCTTGAAAAGGTTTATCTGTATGATAAACTGGCTGCCATCACCTGGGTATTCTTCCCGGTGTTAACGGTATGGTTTTTTATGATCATAACCAAAAACAGAGCACAGATAGTCAATATCATAACCTGGTTTTTTCTTATTCCTGTTGCCCTCTTTGCCTATTTTACTGCCATTACTGATATTGAATCGGTAAAATATTTTTATCAGTCAGAGGGTATTTGGTATTATACCCCTTTCGATCAAACCCCCGAATACCTTTTGTTTGTCCTTTATCTGTTCATTTCAGCAGCGAGTGTTTTTTTCATGATGATCAACAGGTTGCAAAGCGCCAAAACCGGCCGTGACAAACATGTTATAAAAGTGCTTTTTCTGACCATGTCAACCTTTTTCCTTTTTACAGTATTAACCAACCTGATCTTTCCGCTTTTTCATCAAAATCTGCTACCGGTTATGGCGCATATCAATGCCTTGGTTGTCATGATTGGTGGATTATATGTCTTGTGGATACTATCATTGCAAACCATTACACCTGGCACCCTGAACAATCTGGTTCTCAGTCATATGAAAGAGTTTCTTTTTATTTTAAACAAGGAAAAGAAAATTGTGATGACCAACCAGTTTACCCTCGCCAATTTGCAATACAACCAGTACGAATTGATAAGAGATGACTTTTCCTTTGTTTTCTCTGATTATTCAAAAGTGGAAAAACTACTCAGCAACCAATCGCAACATGCCGGGACACACCAGATGAGGGTAGACCTTATTGCAAGGAATCAGAAAACGATCCCTGTTCTTATTTCCGTGATCCGGATCAGAGACGATTATCAGAAAACCAGGGCATATGTATTGGCTTGTGTTGATTACAGGCAAAAATTAAAACTAAAGGAAGAGATCGCAGAAAGAACCCGAACAGAAAAAAATCTTTCCAAAATACGAAAGGAACTCGAGTTTCTGGTGAAAAAAAGAACCTTTGAATTGAATGATGCCAACCAAAGACTCCAACAGGAAGCCATAGAAAGGAAGAGAGCTGAATTGCAAACGCAGGCTGACCTGGATGAAAAAATTGAACTGGTTAAAGAAGTGCATCACCGGGTCAAAAACAACATACAAATGATTAT
Organism: uncultured Bacteroidales bacterium; assembly: GCA_964390665.1. Taxonomy (GTDB): domain Bacteria; phylum Bacteroidota; class Bacteroidia; order Bacteroidales; family UBA7960; genus SKVR01. The sequence goes on from CAYMLS010000114.1 coordinate 11,608, forward strand.
TTCACTCATCAATATGTTGTGCAATCATCCTGTTGTAGATAACGAATCTTCGGAAAGACTGAGGGAAACAGCAGAAAAGGTGCGCTATATCTCCCATATACACGAAGATTTTTACTCTTTTCCGAACCTGTCCAGAATAAATTTTTCCGGTTATCTGAAAAAACTGGTGGGCGAACTTTACAGCAACTACGGAAGAGGAACCGATATCGTTTTCAGGTTGAATTTATCTGAGGAGTACCTCGATATCAATCAGGCAATTCCGTTGGGTATTATTTTCAATGAATTGCTTGTAAATGCCATGAAATATGCATTTGTCAATGAAGAAACTCTAAAGGAAAAAAGAAAGAGAAATGTCATTAATGTTGAATTTTTCAAACGCAACGGACAATATAATCTCGTTGTGAGAGATAACGGAATCGGATTACCCAAAAAAATGCGCGATATCAACAATGGAAAAATCGGACTGCAACTGGTTTATATCCTATCCCGGGATCATTTAAAGGGAACGGTTGAAAATTATGTGGAATACGGCACCCAGTTTACTGTTCTTTTCGATGCCTGAACACAACAAACAGAAAACAGGATCAACATGACTTTTTTCAACAGAATGCAGTTTTCACGAAAACAAATCAGTTTTGACGCAATTTTGCGCAGCACATAACGAATTGAATTAAACATTTCTTCATCATGAATTTTTTTTCGATTGTATCAGCCATTTTATTCTTACTCTACCTTGAGTTGGGGCTATACGTGCTGCTCAAAAATAAGAAATCCAGTACAAGTATTTATTTCTTCCTGCTCTCCCTGTGTTTTTCCATCTACTCTTTTGCCTATATATTTGTTTATACTGCGCCAACCCCTGAAGCAGCATCTCAATGGGATAGCTTTGCCTCTTTAGGATATTGCCTTTTCCCGGCTTTTATGGCATTGTTTCACAAAAAAATCAGTGAACCCACCAGTTTTAAAAAATGGTATATCCCTGTTTTTATCATCCTTTTCTCTACGGGTTTCTTTTTATCGGCCGCTGCTTTGCTCGACCTTTGGAAAGCAGAAAAAATTATCATGGGCAAGTATTCATGGCATTTTGTTCATAATCCTGAAAGCATATACTATTTTGTTTTTTATATATATCTTTTATTTTCAACCATATTTACGTTCTACTTTCTTGCCAAATGGCGAAAAAAAATCGAGGATAAATACGAACTGGTTCAATACAGGTTAACCTTTTACCCACTGGCCTTATTCCTGATCCTGGGTGTTTTTTTCGATGTTATCGGTCCGCATATTGATCTTACAGAAATACCCAATATCGGACACATTACTTCCCTCCCATGGATCATTGGTGTTTCCATCGGTATTCTGAAGTTCCGCTTTATCAGCAATCTCAACTTTATTATAGCCGATAAAGTTATCAATGAGATCAATCAGATCGTGATCTTTATCAATACCCGGAAAAACATCATTAAAACCAACCCTTATACCCAGCAACTCCTGGCAGGAAAACAAAGATCAATCCTCAAAAAAAACATCCTCAGGTTTTTTAACGATCAGAACCAGTTTGATGAATATCTTCTAAACACGATCAAAAAGGAAGACAATCACTTTGGCCCTTTAGAAACTGATATTTTAACCCTCAATGACGACCCCATACATTGCAAACTTTATTTCCTGTCAATTCGCGACCAATATAAAGATAACCAGGGCTTTATCATTTACGGACACGACAACAGGGAATCGGTAAATCTTAAAAATGAAATTGAAGTAAGGCAACAGGCAGAAAAAAACCTCAGGGCCATCAGCGAAGTGCTCGAAACCAGGGTAAAAGAAAGAACCAGGGAACTGGCAAACTCTTACAAAGAACTTCAGATAAAAATGACCGAAAGGATGCGCGTTGAAGAGCAAATAAAATCGGATATCGCTGAAAAAGAGATCCTTATCAATGAAATCCTCAACCGCGTAAAGAGTAATATGAACATCATCATTTCTCTTATAACGGCACAGGACAGACAAAACAAGGGCGCCAGAATTTCGGCAAAATTCAAAGAACTTGCCCAAAGGGTAAAAGCACTGTTACTTGTGCATAACAACCTGTACATGTCCATCAACTATTCTGATGTTGATTTTACCAATTTCATCAAAGATCTTATCAGTGAAATAACTGTTTTTCATCAAAACAGAGAAGAAGTTGAAATAAGACTACACCTTTCGGAGGTTTTTCTGGATGTTGATTATGCAATCCCGATGGCAACGGTTGTAAACGAACTTGTCAGCAATGCTTTTCAGCATGCCTTCCCACAAAAAACAAAAAAACCGAAATCCGGAAAAAAGAATATCATTGACGTAAACTATACACTGGAAAACGATGTTTACGAAATTACCATTGCCGATAACGGTATCGGGTTGCCTGAAAATTTTAATATCGATGAACTGGAAACCAACGGACTGCCTCTGGTTGACATCCTCATCTCTGACCAGGTAAACGGAAAACTCGAAACTTTTTCATCAAAAGATGGTTCTATGTTCAAAATAACTTTTCATTCTGATTAAT
>CAYMLS010000115.1:0-14124 GCA_964390665.1 uncultured Bacteroidales bacterium
CAACGGGATCCCTCCTGGCGTCGGGATGACAGGGGGGCATGGGTTGACAGGGAACAGAACCATCCAACAATCCAACAATCAAACAATCCAACCAGGAAACCGGGAAACAATCCGGAAAGTTATTATTTCTGTCTGGAAAAGAAACGGTTTATTTGCCCTGACCGGTTTTTTTTTCTTAGTTTTGCAGCGTCAAAAAAATGCATTTTTTTTCAAAACACACATAAAATATCACCCTTATGCAAAAGCAATTGTTGTTAGGCGATGAAGCCATTGCCCAGGGCGCAATAGATGCCGGTATTTCAGGTATTTATGCTTATCCCGGAACCCCCTCCACCGAAATTACCGAATATGTTATCACCAGTGCCGAAGCCCGAAATAATGAAATCACTGCACGATGGACCTCCAATGAAAAAACTGCTGCTGAAGCGGCACTGGGCGTGAGCTATGCAGGTAAAAGGTCCATGGTATGTATGAAACATGTTGGACTGAATGTTGCCGCCGATTTGTTTATGAATTCGGCCATTACGGGCGTCAACGGTGGAATGATATTCGTTGTGGCCGATGACCCTTCGATGCATTCCTCTCAAAACGAACAGGATTCTCGTGTGTATGGTAAATTTGCCATGATGCCTGTTCTGGAACCTTCCGACCAGCAGGAAGCTTACAACATGGTACACTACGGATTTGATCTGAGTGAAAAATACCAGATCCCTGTTTTGCTCAGAATCACAACCCGGCTGGCACACTCAAGGGCAGGTGTGCAAACCCTTGAAAAGCGAAAACAAAACACCGGACGAATGCCCTCCAACCTCAAACAGTTCATACTGCTTCCGGCCATCGCCCGCAAGCAATATAAAGGGTTGCTCAACAACCAGGAAAACTTCGAAAAAGAGGCAAACCTTTCAGATTTTAACCTTTATAAAAATGCCGATGACAAAAGTACTGGCATTATTGCCTGCGGACTGGCATACAATTATCTGCTTGAAAATTTCCCCGACAGAAATATCCCTCACCCCGTGCTGAAGATTTCGCAATATCCTCTGCCATATGAGCAAATATCACGAATTTATGAATCTTGCGACAAAATACTTGTGCTGGAAGAAGGATATCCGGTAGTGGAGGAAATGATCAGAGGATTTATGAACAATGGCAAAACCATTTCCGGCAGATTGGATGGCACCCTGCCACGCGACGGAGAACTCAACCCGGTTTTGGTGGGAAAGGCACTGGGGTTTGAAACACCTGCGATCAGACCTGTTCCTGATCTGGTGGCTTCCCGCCCACCCTCTCTTTGTAAGGGATGCCCACATATCGAAAGCTTTGCCGGGCTGAATGAAGCACTGGAGAAATATGGAAAAGGGCGTGTTTTTTCCGATATAGGATGCTATACCCTGGGTGCACTTGCCCCCTATGATGCCATCAACTCGTGTGTTGACATGGGTGCTTCCATTACCATGGCAAAAGGTGCCGCAGATGCAGGCATAACACCAGCAATAGCCGTTATTGGCGACAGCACTTTTACCCATTCTGGTATTACCGGACTGCTGGATGCAGTAAACGACAATACAAATATCACCGTAGTGATCCTGGATAACGCCACCACCGGTATGACCGGAGGGCAACCTTCTGCTGCGCTGGGAAAAATTGAAAGTATTTGCAAAGGTCTGGGCGTGGAAGAGGATCATATCAGGGTCATAAAACCTCTTCCCAAAAGGCATGAGGAAAACATGAAAATATTTAAGGAAGAGATTGAATATGAGGGTGTAAGTGTAATCATTCCCAGACGGGAATGCATACAAACGCTCAACAAGAAAATGAGAAACAAAGCAAAAACCTCCTCAACATAAACAATAGAAATATAATTAGATCTGCTGGTATCCTTGATCATGAAAGGTCAGCCTGCCATCAGGTCAGAACGACCTCCGGCTTATCATTTCTTTCCCGGATCGTTCAAAAACCCTTAAAATCCTGTCAAAAACCAAAAAAACACATAGAATGAAAAAAGATATAATACTTGCCGGCGTAGGTGGACAAGGGATATTATCCATTGCTGCCATTATCGGACACGCAGCCGTAAACAGTGGTCTTTACCTGAAACAAGCCGAAGTTCATGGCATGAGCCAAAGAGGCGGCGATGTACAAAGCAACCTGCGTCTGTCTGATCAACCTGTTGCCTCCGATCTGATACCGCACGGACAGGCAGATATGATCCTTTCGGTTGAACCCATGGAATCCCTGAGATACCTGCCCTTTCTTCACCAGAACGGATGGCTCATCACCAATACCAAACCTTTTATCAACATACCTGATTATCCTGATCCGGAAAAAATCTTGAGTGAGATAAGAAACATCAGGAAACATATTGCCATAGATGCTGATCAACTGGCTTCAGAACTCGGCACATCCAAAGCTTCCAACATTGTGATGCTGGGTGCTGCATCTGATTTTCTCGACATCTCCCATGACAAAATACAGGATGCAATCCGGTTCTTTTTTGGTAAGAAAAGCCAACAGTTGGTTGATCTGAACCTCAAGGCGCTGGATAAAGGCAGAGTTGTTGCTAATCAATACATTCAATAATCAGGAAACAAAGTGCCTGCCCATCATTTTTTCCGAAAAACGCCAATTAACAAAAGAAAAATTAAATGATTCTAATTGTGAAAACAATAACATCATCTGATTCGTTTCCCGGCAAAAGTTTTATTTTACCCAACATTTATTTCTAAATTTACTTATTCAATGATAACAAATAACTTTATTCTCAGACATAATGGTCCACGCAATGGCGATATAGATAAAATGACCTCCCGCATTGGTGTTCAATCTGTAGATGAACTTATTGACCAAACCCTTCCCCGTCCCATCCGTCTCAATGACAAGCTTGCCCTGCCGCAGGGTTTGAATGAATATGAGTACATCAATCACCTGAAATCATTAGGCAAAAGCAACAGTATTTATAAGACCTATATCGGAATGGGGTATTACAATACGATCACCCCGGGAGTTATACAGCGAAACATTCTTGAAAATCCGGGTTGGTATACCGCTTACACCCCCTACCAGGCAGAAATATCGCAAGGACGCCTGGAAGGGTTGCTCAACTTTCAGACCGTGATCAGCGATCTTACAGGCCTTGAAATCGCCAATGCTTCGCTGCTGGATGAATCCACAGCTGCTGCCGAAGCGATGATCATGCTTTTTAACAGCCGCTCGAGAGCAGCACAAAAAAAGGGGACCAACAAATTTTTTGTGTCGCACCGCATTTTTCCCCAAACCAAAGATGTACTGAAAAACCGCGCCACCCCTCTCGGTATAGAGTTGGTGGAAGGAAACTGTAAAGAGGCAACTTTTGATGATAGTTATTTTGGCGCGATCATTCAGTACCCCGATGAGAGAGGAAAAATAAACAACTTCAAACCTTTTGCTGAAAAAGTAAAAGCACATGAAATGAAACTTGTGGTGGCGACCGATCTGTTAAGTCTTACGCTTTTATCGCCACCCGGAGAATGGGGGGCAGATGTGGTAGTAGGTTCATCGCAACGTTTCGGCGTTCCGATGGGATATGGCGGTCCGCATGCCGGTTTTTTTGCCACTACCGATGAGTTCAAAAGGCAAATTCCGGGAAGGATCATTGGCGTTTCTGTTGACAGGCAAGGAACACAGGCACTGCGCATGGCATTGCAAACCCGCGAACAACATATCAAAAGAGAAAGAGCCACCTCCAACATCTGCACGGCACAGGCACTGCTTGCAGTGATGGCTGGCATGTATGCTGTATATCATGGTCCGGGAGGGTTGAAAAAAATAGCGCGGCATATCAATATCCTGACAGGTGTGATGGCAAAAGAAGTGGAAAAATATGGTTACCTGCAAACCAACAAATATTTTTTCGATACGCTGCAGATCCAGCTTCCTGAAAATGTTTACTCTGACCATATTCGCCAAATAGCAGAGTCCAGGGATATGAATTTCAGGATCATAGATGAAAAAAACGTGGGCATTAGTGTAGATGAAACCACCTCACTGGAAGATATCAATCAGATCCTGGAAGTTTTTGCCCGTGCCAACCATAAAAATTTCAGTCGTTTTGTGTGCGTTCCTGCCGAATGTGAAAAAATCACCACCATTCCCGGAGAACTGGCTCGCCAAAGTACCTTTCTGCAGCAATCGGTTTTCAACAGTTATCATTCAGAAACAGATATGATGCGTTATCTGAAGAAACTTGAAAACAGAGATCTGGCACTCAACAGAACCATGATACCCCTGGGTAGTTGTACCATGAAACTCAACGCCGCCGCCGAATTGTTTCACCTGAGCTGGCCTGAATTTGCCAATATCCACCCCTTTGTTCCCAATGATCAGGCCGATGGTTACCTCGAACTGATCAGAAACCTGGAGAACGATCTTTGCAAAATAACAGGTTTTGCAGCCCTCACTTTTATGCCCAATTCGGGTGCTTCCGGCGAATATACAGGTTTGGCAGTGATTAGAGCCTATCACCAAAGCCGTGGGGAAGGGTACAGAAACATTACCCTGATACCCTCATCAGCGCACGGAACCAACCCTGCAAGTGCAGTGATGGCTGGCACAAAAGTGGTAGTGGTAAAATGTGATGAAAACGGAAATATAGACATTAACGACCTAAAGGTAAAAGCAGAGAAATACAAGGAAAACCTCGCGGCAATAATGGTTACCTATCCCTCAACCCATGGTGTTTTTGAAGAACATATCCTGGATGTTACAAGAATCATTCACGAAAATGGAGGTCAGGTTTACATGGATGGCGCCAACATGAATGCACAGGTAGGACTTACCAACCCTGCCATTTGTGGTGCAGATGTATGTCACCTTAATTTACACAAAACTTTTGCCATACCCCACGGTGGTGGAGGTCCTGGTGTTGGACCCATTGGCGTTGCGGAGCATCTCGTGAAGTTCCTGCCCCGCCATGTAATGGCCAAAACAGGTGGTGAAAAAGGGATCAATGCTGTTGCAGGAGCACCCTTTGGAAGTGCTTTTATTCTGCCCATCACCTATGGATATATAAAAATGCTCGGAGGTGAGGGGTTGACCGAGGCAACCAAAATAGCCATCCTCAATGCCAACTATATCAAATCTTCCCTCGAAGACCATTATAAGGTACTATACACCGGTAAAAACGGAAGATCGGCGCACGAACTGATCCTCGATTGTAACCCATTCAGAAAATCTGCGGGGATCGATGCCATCGATATTGCCAAAAGGTTAATGGATTATGGGTTCCATGCTCCTACGGTCGCTTTTCCTGTTCCTGGTACCCTGATGGTTGAACCCACCGAAAGTGAACCCCTGAGCGAAATTGACAGGTTCGTTGAAGCCATGATCGCCATCAGAAAAGAAATTCAGGAAATTGAAGATGGTGAAGCAGATAAAGACAATAACGTGGTGAAAAATGCCCCACATACAGCCCGCATGGTTTCTGCCACTGAATGGGAAATGCCCTATTCAAGAGAAAAGGCGGCGTTTCCGATGCCTTGGTCTGAAGAGATCAAGTATTTTACACCTGTAACACGCATCGATGATGCCTATGGCGACAGAAATCTTATCTGCACCTGCGAGCCGGTTGAATCTTATGCTCAGCAGGATTAAATTTTTCCTGTTATCTGAAATCTGAAAAAACAATCCCTGGTAAGTTCCTGCTGCGCAGAAAAGATCAGGGAGTTTTTTTTTGAAGGCATCAAACCGGAACCGACAATCTGAACCAGTCTTTTACCAGGTCGGAATATTCTGCTGGTGCTTTCAGGTGTTTAAATTCATTCTTACGCGGATCGTAAATATAATCCCTGACCCAGCGTTTATGGTTTTGCTGGATCTCTTTCAGTCCTTCTATGATCAGGTAGAGTTCTTCGTTGGTCATGGTTGGATGAATAGACAACCTGATCCATCCTGGCTTGTCAGAAAGATCTCCGGTACTGATCCTGGAAGTGATATCTTTGGAATGCTCATAGTCAACATTCAGCAAATAATGACCATAGGTGCCTGCGCAGGCACATCCACCCCTTACCTGCACCCCGTAGCGGTCGTTGAGTAACTTTACCACCAGATTGTAATGTATTTCGGGAAAATAAAAAGAGATAACTCCCAACCTGTTATGGGTGTTATCGGCCAGAATGCTTACATTGGGAATGGATTCAAATTCCCTGAAAGCGATCTGTAGCAGATCATCTTCGCGTGCATGGATATTTTCAACGCCCATTTGGTTCTTCAGATCAATGGCCAGTGCTGCTTTGATGGTTTGGAGAAACCCGGGTGTACCCCCATCTTCTCTCAGTTCAATATCATCTATATATTTATATTCGCCCCAGGGGTTGGTCCAGTCTACCGTACCACCACCCGGATTATCGGGTACTTCGGAATTGTAAAAAGAAGAATCGAAAACCAGGACGCCGGGACTACCGGGACCGCCCAGAAATTTGTGGGGCGAAAACATCACCGCATCCAGTTTTTCCATGGGATCGGCAGGATGCATGTTGATGTGGTCGTAAGGGGCAGAGGCAGCATAATCGATAAAACAAATCCCGTCATATTCATGCATCAGGCGTGCCATGTCATAAATGGGTGTGCGTATGCCGGTAACATTGGAACAGGCCGTAAAAGACCCGATCTTCAGCTTTCTGTCTTTGTGTTTCTCCAACTCATCTCTCAGGTGGTTCAGATCAACCAGCATATCGTCTCCGGGTTTGATCACCACCACATCGGCGGTGGTCTCAAACCATGAGGTTTGATTGGAATGATGCTCCATATGAGAAATAAAAACCACTGGCTTTTCTGTTTCTTTTATACATTTGCCAACCGATAGTTTACCACAAACCCGCAATCCCAGAATTCGCTGAAATTTATTGATCACCGTGGTAAAACCGCTTCCGGCGGTAATGATCACGTCTTCTGGTCCCGCATTTACATGCTCTTTGATCTTTTTTTGTGCCACATGATAGGCATGGGTCATGAGTATTCCGGTTTCACTCGATTCGGTGTGGGTGTTGCCCACAAAAGGTCCGAACCGCTCCTGCAAAACCTTTTCGATGGGGGCATACAAACGTCCGCTGGCGATCCAGTCGGCGTAAACCAGTTTTTGTATTCCAAAAGGAGAAACAAATGTTTGATCAATTCCTATGATGTTTTTCCTGAACTTCTCAAAATACTTTTCATTCGACATAACAGACAATTCATTTTTTCTGATAGAAACTTTTTGTGCTTTGATACAATGGTTTACAAAGATGAGAATTTCCTTTCATATAAAAGTGATTTTAACAAAAAACTTATCTGCATCTATAGAAAAATAAAAGAAATTTACCTTGTGAAAAGCACTGGCGAAAATTTAAGTTTTCAAGAAAGGTATGCGTTTGCTCAATTTTTCGTAATTTTAGACCGGCAATCATTCCGTAAAATAAATCCCAAATAAAAAGCAATGCGACAAGTTATTGAAAAATTAAAAAGTCTGAAACCTGAGGAAATTGAACCCAATAACCTGAAGATAAAACTCAGTAAATTTGATTTTACCAATGTTGATTACCTGAGTTATATTGAAGATAAAGGTTTTGACGATTATTACCGGGTAGTCATCATGGATTCACCGCTCAGGGTATTGTTAAATGTGTGGCCACCACAATATCAGCTGCCTACTCACCAGCATAATAACTTTTGGGGTTATGTTGCGGTATTGAAAGGGCTGATCACCGAAACAGCGTTTGTATTCGATTCCGACACCAATCAACTGCTGTGTCATCCACCCAAAAGTTATCAAAAAGGAGAAGTTATTTTCGAACCCCTCAATGTGATCCATCACCTTCAAAACCCCTCCCCTTCAAAACCACTGGTTACGGCCCACTTTTATTATCCCAGGATTTATGATTATAATGGCACCATGATTTTTGATCTCAAAAAAAGAAACCTGGCCGAACTCAATGAAAAAGCACCCGGTGTTTCATGGAATCATCCTCCTGAATTTTATTCAAGAATTGAAGAAAAGGCGTTTGATGTTGTCAACCTTTGGTAAGAAGCAATAAAATTGCATCAAGGAAAATGCCAGTTGCTGCGTTGGTCTTGCCTTCAAAACGGTCATTTACAATAAGTAACCCCCTGATGAATCAATGCTTTCAAACAAACCTACATCTTTACCGGGACAAGAGATCACAGGAAAATACTATATCCAAAACGGAAAATTGATTCCGGTAAGCGATTTCAACGATTCTTTTTTGAAGCATCCCTATTACATTTATGAAGTTTTCAGGGTTATTCAGGGAGTTGCCTTATTTCTGGAAGATCATCTGCGGCGGCTGGAGCAGACCTGCAAGATGGCCGGCACATGCAAAAACTTTTGTAAAGAAACACTGAAAAAGCATGTTTATCAATTAATTGAACTCAACGAGGTAACGCAGGGAAATATAAAGATAGTGGGGATCAGTGACGGGGATGAGATGGAATTTCAAATTTACAGGAAACCCCATCAATACCCTACCATAGAGCAATATCAAAAAGGGGTGGATGTCTTGCTTTTTAAAGGAGAAAGGAGAAACCCCAATGCCAAGATCATGGACAAGGAATTGCGTCAAAAAAGCCAGCGTACCCTTGAAAAGAGAGATGTTTATGAAACACTGTTGCTAAACCACGAAGGTTTTATTACAGAAGGTAATAGCAGCAATGTATTTTTTGTTCGCAATGATGAGGTCATCACACCACCGGTTGAAGATGTTCTTCCCGGCGTAACCCGGAAACACATCATCGATCTGTGTCTGGCAAATCACATAAAAATAAAGGAAGAAAAAATACTGGCCAGAAGCATCGTGGTCATGGAGGCGGTTTTTATTTCCGGCACCAGCAAAAAGGTTTTACCGGTAAAAAAAATTGACGAACTGGGTTTTTCTGTCCCTCATCCTTTGGTAAAAAAAATTGGTGATTTATTTGATGAAAAGGTGTCTGCATATATTCATACGCGTCAGAAAAAAACATAAACACTTAGTCTTCCCCTGCCAGCACATCGGCAATATGCAGAACTTTCATCGGGATCTGATTCTTTTCAAGATACCCTTGCAGGTGCATAAGGCATGATGACTCACTTGAAACAATATACTTTGCACCGGTTTTCAATGCATTTTCAATTTTTTGTTCGGCCATGGCAGTGGCAATGGCTTCATGTTTTACGGCAAAAGTGCCCCCAAATCCGCAACAAACATCGGTATTTTCCATTTCAATGATCTCCAGACCTTTCACCTTCCTGAGTAATTTTCTGGGTTCATCCTTCAATCCATATTCCCTCAGGGCTGCGCATGAATCATGAATGGTGATGCTGGCATGAAAAGAAGCACCGAGGTCTTCTTTTTTCAACTGATTGACAAGAAAGTCGGTGAATTCAAAAATTTTCCTGCCCAGAGCCTTGTTGTCAAGATGCAAAGCAGAGTTATCAAACAAACCCGGGTAATAGTTACGCACCATACCCACACAAGATGCAGATGGTCCTACCACTGTTTGATAATGAGAGAAATCCCTGATAAATTTTTCTGCGACGCTTCTTGCTTCCTCCCAGTATCCTCCGTTAAAGGCCATCTGTCCACAACAGGTTTGATCGGGATTATAACCGATCTTTACACCGGCCCTTTCCAAAACCTTCACCATGTTGAGACCCGTTTGCGGATACACCTGATCAATAAAACAAGGAATAAAAACACCTACTTCTTTCATATTTTTTGGTTACGTAAACATCAAAATTTAGTTCTTTGCCTGAGTGCCTCAAACAATACGATACCCGTTGCCACCGAAACATTCAAAGAACCGATCTTCCCCTTTTGAGGGATGGCGACAGCCTCATCAACCACAGCGAGGGTTGCTTTGGAAACCCCTTTTTCCTCCGATCCCATGACAATGGCCAGGGGGACATCCAGATTGCTCTTATAAAGCACATTTTTTGATTTTTCGGTACAAGCAACTACCCGGATACCACTTTCTCTTAAAAAGCTGATGGTAGCCATCAATTCTTTTTCGCGACAAACCGGAATGCGAGACAGGGCTCCTGCCGATGTTTTGATGGCATCTGCATTGACGGGTGCGCTCTCTTTCTCAGAAATAACAAGCGCATGAGCACCTGCCACCTCAGCGCTGCGGGCAATGGCTCCAAAATTACGCACATCGGTTATTCTATCGAGGATAACCACCAGAGGAGTCTCTCCTTCTTCATAAATGGCGGGCAATACATTTTCTAACTGATGGTACTCAATAAGAGAGATCTGCGCTATTACACCCTGATGGTTTTTGCGTGTAATGCGATTGAGTCGCTCTACCGGAACCATTTGAAAAGGGATGTTTTCTGATCTGATCTTATGAAATAACTTCTGAAAACTATTTCCTGTAAGACCTTTCTGTATATAAACTTTCTCAGGTTTTCTTCCCTCCTCCAGTGCTTCCATCAGAGGATGTATTCCAAAAATAATATTTTCCAAATTGTTGTTTTTTTTTAGTTATGAATAATTATATCAAATTGATATGCTGATCATACTTCCTGGTTACATACTTTAAAAACTACCGGCGCCAAACACTCACTGCGAGGTTCCAACTATTGCGGTATTCGGGTTTTCTTTCCAAAACAAAATTATCTTTTGATAATGGGTGACCAATCCTGTTAAAGGTAAAATCCTCAGCAGGCATATTCATGGTTTCCTGGTACTGCCAGATTTCCCGGTCGTTGTACCTGAATACCTTGTGAGGTTTGCCGTAAATGATATATATCATACCCCGGTCTGTTTGCCATCCGGGTTTGTAGGAAGAGAACAAAGCATTTGATTTTTCCACCCTTTGATTGTATTTCCCCATCAGCTCTCTGCCCCGGTCAGGATTGCCTGCACTTGCGTTCCAGAATCTTTCTAAGGAAAGAAAGTCGTTACCAAAACGCAACAACTGGTCATATTCCTGCCGGGCAGTTATGTATCTCAGCGGAGGTATCATATCGGAAGCATTTACCAAAGAAGGAAAACCTTCATGCCAGGCATGAACGCAAAAACCCTGATCGGGCCGAAAACGATGGTGATAATAATACAAACCCTTATCATCCTGTTTTACGGTACCTCTTCCTTTTTTTATTGTGAAATTTTCGGAATACTGTTCGATGAGCGGATCGTATCCCGGATTTAAGGCAGGATTATCAGTTACATAAGGTGCAGTGGGCACAGACTGTGATAAAGTATAATGAACATAATTCATATCGATGTCAATGGAATCATTGTAACGGATCCATAAATTCTCCTGCGAAGAAATAAAAAATGGAGGATTAAATACTTTATTTTGCTGATTTTCAAAATAAAAAAATCGGGCCGTATAAGGATGACTTTTATCAAAATCAAAAAGATAACGTTGTAGAGCATTTCTTCTCATATCCTGCAATTGAGCCAGAAGCACATAATTGCCGGGTTCACGGGTATTGATGGTAAATTTTCTGCTAACCACAACAGGATCTGTACCTGTAAGGGTATCGGATACAAGATGAAATGCACTATCTATAAGCGCTTTACTTTCATAAGATTCATATAAAAACCATGAAAAACCAATATTGGCAGTATATTCATTTTCCCTGGCACTGCGGGTATACAACAAATCTTCAGAATTCACAAAAAACTCAATTGTGCTGTTTTGTCTATCCTGATGTTTTATAAGATATGAAGTATGAAATACCTGATCTTCATGATCGTATAACTGGTTTAAATTTATAGAAGAGATTTTGGGCAGCGGCTTGCACGTGCTGAAAACCACCCCAATAAAAAGGGAAACAACAATCAGGGTAAACCTGGAATGGTGAAACACAAAAGGGGACAAAAACGTTCTTTCATCTCCCATGGGATGACGAGACCAACTCTTTTTATGGGATCGGTTTAATAAAGCACACATGATTAGTAAATCATTAAAAAATAAACAGAACTTTTCTCATTACAAAGGTAATTGATATGATTAGTCTTTAATTGTTTAACAAGAAAAAATATAAAGTCATATGATGATGGATTGGATTTCAGAAATTCTGATATTTACTCATCCTAAACCTTTACAAATTTCTTTTGTTTATTATTGACAAATTGATTTTTAAGAAACGAAAAACCAATGGTATTGCTTTAAAATCATCGTTTTATCATGGGTGAATAATTTAATTTGATCGCCATGATAAAACAAACCTTATGAGAGAAACCAGCGCATAACATAAAAAACGACACTAAAATATGAAAAAATATCTTATCCTTCTTGTCATATTTACCAGCAATCTTTTAACAAGTACAAGCATGGCACAAACGGAACACCAAACATACAAAGTCATTCGCAATTATCAGAATATTGAAATAAGGTATTATCCTCCTGCTATTCATGCCAAAGTTTATACCAATGCGCAATCCTATCGTGAAATCTCATCACCCGGATTCAGTACTTTGGCGGGTTACATTTTTGGTGGCAATGAAAACAATAAAAAAATTGCCATGACAGCACCTGTACACATGGAGTTTGGTGAAAAAGGCGCAAGCATGAGTTTTGTAATGCCCTCAGCCTATACGATGAATGATTTGCCAAACCCCAACAACTCCGCTGTAAAACTGGTAAAGTCAGAACCTGAATACCTTGCCGCCATCAGGTTTGGTGGATATGCCAGCGATGAGAAAATCCTTGAATACAGTGAGAAATTACGTGATTTCCTTTTGGAGAATAACATTGAATACAAAGGTAACTTCCGTTATCTGGGTTACAACTCACCCTATAAAGTGATCAACCGGAGAAATGAAATTGTGGTGCAGGTTTCTGTCAGCGAAAATAAAACCTCTTCCGATTCTGCTGAACGATCAGACCAGTGAAGAATGATCGTCCTGCTGGTTAACTGTTTTGGAAAAAACATCCCATAAAACAATGCCTGCAGAAACGGATATGTTAAAACTATGTTTGGTGCCAAATTGAGGAATCTCCAGAAAATCATCGCAGCGGACCAGCACCTGATCATCTACCCCTTTTACTTCATTTCCGAAAACAAAAGCATAAGGGGTGTTTTTTTGTGGTGTGAAATTTCTCAAATCCTTACTTTCATTGGTTTGTTCAAGGGCAATGATCTGAAAATTCTTTTCTTTAAGGTGCTCAATGGCATCCGCAGCATTTTCAAAATAAGCCCAATCCACAGATTCTGTTGCACCCAATGCCGTTTTATGAATTTCTTTATGGGGTGGACAGGCGGTGATTCCGCACAAAAATATTTTCTCAACCCTGAAAGCATCCGCTGTACGAAAAACGGAACCAATATTCATCATGCTGCGGACATTATCTAAAACGATGACTATAGGAAACTTTTGCGCTTGTTTGTATTCATCTGCCGAAAGGCGCCCCAGCTGATCCATGGACAATTTTTTCATGGTTTATGCCGGATTAAGTAGTTTTTCAACCAGCTGTGGGGTAGCCACGCTTGCTTTCTGAACAATAACTTTAATATTGGGAATATGACCTGTGCTAACAGTTGCCCGGTCTATCAGATAAAACTGACAATGGGCAGGTGCATAACTTACAAGACCGGCAGCAGGATATACATTGAGAGAGGTACCGATTATGATAAAAACATCAGCAGTTGACGATATTTCTGCCGCAACACTGATCATAGGTACAGGTTCACCAAACCAAACAATATGTGGGCGAAGTTGAGATCCTTTCCCGCATTTGTCGCCTTTTTTCAGTTCCCACCCCTGCAAGTCATACACCAGGTTCTCATCAACAGAACTTCTTACCTTTTTTAATTCGCCATGCAAATGCAATACATTTGAAGACCCTGCCCTTTCATGCAGGTCATCTACATTTTGGGTAATAATTTGTACATCATATTTTTTTTCGAGATCAACCAAAGCATAATGTGCGGCATTGGGTTCTACATCCATCAATTGTTTACGCCGCTGGTTGTAGAAATCCATTACCAATTCCTGGTTTTTCTGCCATGCTTCGGGCGTGGCAACCTCCGATATATCATATTTATCCCATAAACCACCACTATCTCTAAAAGTGCTGATACCACTTTCTGCACTAACACCAGCACCGGTTAAAACTACAACTTTTTTCTTGCTCATCTTCATAAACTAAATTTAAATTACT
>CAYMLS010000116.1:0-14098 GCA_964390665.1 uncultured Bacteroidales bacterium
AAAACCAGAACCGATCAGATCAAATTATCAAAAATGAACCTCTCTGTTATTATTGTTAATTACAATGTAAAGTTTTTTCTTGAGCAGTGCCTTCAATCGGTATTTGCTTCTGGAAAAAATATAGATATGGAGGTTTTTGTAGTGGACAACAACTCTGTTGATGGGTCGGTGCCCTGGATACGCGAAAAATTTCCAAAGGTAAAAATCATCGCCAACAAGGAGAATGTAGGATTCAGCAAGGCCAATAACCAGGCCATCCGCCAGTCGCAAGGCAAATATGTACTTTTGCTCAATCCCGATACGGTGGTGGAAGACAATACCTTTGAAAAGGTACTGGATTTTATGGATCGAACACCTGATGCCGGAGGATTGGGTGTGAAAATGATTGACGGAAACGGCGACTTCCTTCCGGAATCCAAGAGGGGGCTCCCTACCCCATCGGTGGCGTTCTACAAAATATTTGGTTTGGCAGCACTTTTTCCCAAATCCAGAGTTTTCGGAAAATATCACCTGGGTTTTCTGGATCATCAAAAAATACATCAGGTAGATGTGCTTTCGGGTGCTTTTATGCTTTTGAGAAGATCTGCCCTTGAAAAATCAGGATACCTTGATGAAACATTTTTCATGTATGGCGAAGACATCGATCTGTCTTACAGAATCGTGCAGGCAGGATACAAAAATTATTATTTTCCTGAAACCCGCATCATTCACTACAAAGGAGAAAGCACAAAGAAAAGCAGCATTAATTATGTTTTCGTGTTTTACAATGCAATGATCATTTTTGCGCAAAAACATTTCTCAAAAAAAAATGCCAGACTATTTTCTTTCTTTATCAATATCGCCATATATTTCAGGGCTTTCATTGCCATTCTCAACAGGTTTTTCAACCGTATTTTCACCCCTTTGCTTGACGCTGGTATTGCTTTTACGGGCATGTACTTTATCAAAGAATACTGGGAGGCAAATATCTTTAACTTCCAGGGGAATTATTACCCACCCGAGTTTATGTATATTTTTGTTCCCTCATATATATTCATTTGGTTGTTCTCGGTTTATATCAGCGGAGGATATGACAAACCGCTAAAACTGTTCAGAATCGTAAGAGGTATTGGTTTGGGCACGGTTATTATTTTGGTGATATATGCCTTATTGCCTGTTTCATTGCGGTTTTCAAGGGCACTTATTTTGCTGGGAAGTTTGTGGTTGCTCATCAGTATGCTTACAACCCGTATTTTTTGGCATCTTGTTCAATTCAAAAATGTGAACATCGGTCAGCAGTTTCACAAGAGAATTGCCATCATCGGCAAGGGAAAGGAACCGGAAAGGGTTGCCCTCATGCTCAGGCAAAGCGGCAGCAGCGCCTTTATTGGTTTTGTGAGTACTTTACAAAACAAACCCGAAAAAGAAGGATACCTCGGCACGGTCAATCAACTCAATGAGATCATTGAAGTTTACAACATCAACGAACTGATTTTTTGTGCCAGCGAAATGTCCTCGCAGTCCATTATCTCTATGATGTCGGGATTACATAAAAAAACGCTTCATTTTAAGATCGCACCACCGGAAAGTCTTTTTATTATCGGAAGCAACTCCATCGATACTTTTGGCGATTTTTTTACAGTAGACATCAATACGCTCAATCAACCCGCCAATAAGCGAAATAAAAAACTCTTTGACTTTCTGACCAGTATTTTCATGATCGTTTTCCTGCCCTTCCACCTTTTGATCATCCCACAAAAAAGGGGGTTACTCAAAAATATTTGGGATGTAGTGGCAGGCAAAAGAACATGGGTAGGATATCATCCCGCTGCACATAGCAAACAGTTGCCGGAAATAAAACCATCCGTACTTAACCCGGCTGATGCTTTTTCTGGTAAAAAACTGGATGAAACGACACTAAAAAACCTGAACACTCTTTACGCAAAAGATTACAGAATAGATAATGATCTCAGGATATTCAGAAAAGCATACAAGCGATTAGGGCAAAGATGGTGAACCATAAGATCAATGATTTGTTATGTTGGCAAATATTTTCACAAAGCATATTTTTAAAGCAATGAAAACAATCATCCCCGGAAATTCAGAGATCTCTACGATGGGAAGATGACCAAAATGCTACTGATGGAAGCATTCAAACAAATATGGGAAGAGTACAGTCTAAAAACTTGTTTTTAGACATTCGTGTAAATTTTGTTTTGTTTTATATTGCTGAATTTCAATCAATTAAATTCATGGAAATTTGTGGACAAATACTTTTTTTACCGGACTCTTTTTTTATTTTTTATTCATCAAAGCGCGATACCATCTGACAAGAAAAAACGGTTTCTTCGATCTATTGTTTAACATAGCATCACTTTTTCGCCGCGATTCTTTCATTCTTTTCCTGGTTTCCTTACTTTGCATTTGCATATGTTTTTCGCGCGCCTTCTCCATGATCTTATCACTTTCTTCCTTTCTCTTTTCTTCTCTTTTTTCTGTCTGCCGTTGTTCTTTTCTTGCTTTATAAGCCGAACTGCATGACTGCGAAGGCATTGCCAACACACTGAAAAAAATAAGGAAGTAAAAAATCTTCTTTCTTAAAAACATGGCGCTTATAATCGGTTGTTTTTGTTTTTTTCATCAGATTTATAACATGACGGGATCAATTTCCGTTATGATATAAGCTGGATTTTATCTCAACCTCATATCTGATACAAATTTATGAAATTCAGGTTAACTTTGTAGAAATTCAACGCATACGATGATGTTTTTATTTCCCGGACACAGATCATCCTTCTTTTTTTTATTACTTATACTGATGGCGCTGCTGCCTCTCTCGTGTGGCAAAGACAGCCGTCATCCTGTACCCGATGTCTACCTTGATTTCCCCCCTATCAATATCGAATCCACCCAATACCTTGAACTCAACAGCATAGGAGGATGGGCCTATTTCACCGGAGGATTCAAAGGGGTGATCATCTACCGCGTTTCTTATGATGAGTTCAGGGCTTTTGACAGAGCATGTCCTTACCATCCTTTCGAGGAATGTGCCATGGTAAGGGTAACCGACCCTCCCCTTGCCACCGATACCTGCTGTGGTTCCACCTTTTTGCTCCTGGATGGATCTCCTGTGGAAGGTCCGTCAAGACACCCCCTAAAGCAATACCAAACCAGTTTTAACTATCCTTACCTGTATGTTACCAATTAGGAAGGCACAATGTTAAAAAATAAATGGATGGCTCCACTCCGAAAACTCATTTCCGGAAATGACTGAAAACATCTTGCACTTCATTATCTGAATATCAATCATTAAACCCAACTTCCATTCATCTGATTTGTGGAAAATATACTTTTCAAAGCGGATTCAATGGATAAAAGACTCGCTCAAACAACCCATTTGAGGTTTTTTTCCAACATGTTTTCAGGCATCTGTTTCGTTTTTTTCAGATTTTTGTAGTCTGCCTTTGTGTCTTTTTAGCTTGCATAGTAAATCTTTATATCTTTGCATCACATTATAAAATAATCAAACTACTAACCTTAAACCCTTTTCCGTTAGATGAGACAAATTCATATGGTTGACCTGAAAAGCCAATATGAGAAAATACAGCCCGAAATAGATGAAGCTGTGTTGGATGTGATCCGCTCAACTCAATATATCAATGGCAGTGAAGTTAAAAACTTTCAAAAAGATCTTGAAAATTACCTTGATGTAAAACATGTAATACCCTGCGCAAACGGAACCGATGCATTGCAGGTGGCGATGATGGCGCTGGATCTGAAACCCGGCGATGAAATCATCACAACCTCCTTTACTTTTGTTGCTACTGTGGAGGTAATTGCATTGCTGGGATTAAAACCCGTACTCGTGGATGTTTTACCCGATACTTTTAATATTGATCCCGAAAGTGTTAAAAAAGCCATCACCCCTAAAACCAAAGCCATTGTGCCGGTACATCTTTTCGGACAGTGTGCACACATGGAACCCTTGGTGAAACTGGCACAAGAGCATAATATGTATATTATAGAAGACAATGCACAAGCCATTGGTGCCGACTATAAATTTGAAGATGGATCCAAACAAAAAGCCGGTACTCTGAGCACCATTGGATGTACATCCTTTTTCCCCTCCAAAAATCTTGGGGCATATGGCGATGGAGGTGCAATTTTCACCCATCATGATGAACTGGCGGAAAAACTGAGGGTAGTTGTAAATCATGGCATGGAGGTAAGATATTACCACGATTCAGTAGGGGTAAATTCCCGACTCGATTCCATCCAGGCAGCCATCCTGAGGGTAAAACTCAGAAAACTTGATGAATATGCTGCTGCAAGAAGAAAAGCCGCCTGCTTTTACGATCGTAAGTTCAAAAACCACCCCCGTATTGCCGTGCCGGTGCGTAGCAGCTTTTCCACCCATGTTTTCCATCAGTACACCCTGAAAATTGAAGGGCTTGATCAGTTTGAAGCACAGAAATATCTTGGTGAAAAAGGGATACCTGCCATGATCTATTATCCGGTTCCTATGCATATGCAAAAAGCATACATCGACCCCAGATACAAAGAAGGTGATTTTCCTGTTACGGAAATGCTCAGCAAAAATGTACTATCATTACCTATGCATACCGAACTCGATGAAGAACAACAGGAATATATAACCCGAAATTTACTCGAATATCTTGACAAATCATAGATACTGAAAAGGGTAAAATTATCATTACAACAAAAAAATGGAAAAGAAAAGTTTTTTTCACCACGAAACAGCAGTGATTGACGAAGGTTGTGAAATAGGAGAAGGAACCAGGATATGGCACTTTACGCACATCATGACCGGTTCCAAAATTGGAAAAAATTGCAACTTAGGACAAAACGTGGTCATATCTCCCGATGTAGTGCTGGGCAACAACAACAAGGTTCAGAACAATGTATCCGTTTATACAGGAGTTATTTGCGAGGATGATGTTTTTATGGGTCCTTCCATGGTGTTCACCAATGTGATCAATCCGCGCAGTGGTGTAAACAGAAAAGATCAGTATGCCAAAACACTGGTGAAAAAAGGTGCAACCATTGGCGCCAATGCAACCATTGTTTGTGGTATTGATCTCGGTAAATATTGCTTTATCGGTGCTGGTGCAGTTGTCATCAAAGATGTACCCGATTATGCCCTTGTGGTTGGAAATCCATCCAAACATATCGGTTGGATGAGTGAATACGGACACAGACTTAAATTTGACCAAAACAACATAGCAGTATGCCCGGAAAGCGGAGAAAAGTACGAACTGAAAAATAACCAGGTATCGAAAGTTAAAGGGAAAACAGTTTAAAAACAATGTTTTTCGGGAAAATCAATCAATCATCATTTAATAACGATTAAAACATGAACATTTACGAAAGATTACTTAGTAAAGATGCCAAACTATCTGTAATAGGTTTGGGATATGTAGGTCTTCCTATAGCTTTGGAATTTGCAAGAAAAATCCAGGTAGTGGGTTTTGATATCAAAGAAGACCGTGTAGAAAAAATGCGCAACCATATCGACCCCAGCGAAGAACTTGAAAGTAAAGATTTTGAAGGCTGCGACATTTCTTTTACTGCGAATCCTGCCGATTTGAAACTGGCCAATTTTCACGTTATTGGTGTGCCCACACCCATAGATGGGCATAACTTACCAGACCTCACCCCTGTTCTGTCTGCCTCACATGCGGTTGGAAAAGCATTGAAAAAAGGGGACTATGTGGTTTACGAATCTACCGTTTACCCGGGTTGTACCGAAGAAGATTGTATTCCTATCCTGGAACAGGAAAGTGGATTAAAATGCGGCGAAGATTTCAAAGTAGGGTTTTCTCCTGAAAGGATCAATCCCGGCGACAAGGAGCATACCATCAAAACCATTACCAAGGTGGTTTCCGGGTGCGATGAGGTTGCCCTCGACAACATTGCCAAAACCTACGAACTTATTGTGGAAGCAGGTGTGCACCGCGCCCCCTCCATCAAAGTTGCCGAAGCAGCAAAAATCATTGAAAACACACAGCGCGACGTAAACATCGGGTTGATGAATGAACTCTCCATCATCTTTAACCGCATGGGCATCAACACCTACGATGTGCTTGAAGCAGCAGGAACAAAGTGGAACTTCCTGAGATTTTTCCCCGGCCTTGTAGGCGGTCACTGTATTGGTGTTGACCCCTACTACCTGGTATATAAAGCAAAAGAATTCAGATATCACCCGCAGATCATCAATAGCGGAAGGTTTGTAAACGATAGTATGGGATTTTATACGGCCAAACAATTGGTGAAAAAACTGATCGCAGCCGGGAAAAATATACAACAATCAAAGGTGTTGATTCTGGGTGTAACTTTTAAAGAAAATGTCAGTGACATCAGAAACTCAAAAGTTGCCGATGTGATTTCAGAGTTAAACAGCTATGGTGTAAACCTGGATATTGTAGACCCTTATGCAGATCCCAAAGAACTGAAGCATGAATACGGGTTTGAACTTAGTGAAAAAACAGCAGATAATTACGATGCTGTGGTAGTGGCAGTAAACCACAATGAGTATATGAAACTGACAGAAGACGACCTGAAAAACATGATGAAAAATGTTAAAAATCCAATCCTGGTAGATATCAAAGGGATTTTCCGCAATAAAATCAAAGAGTTGGATTACTGGAGTTTGTAAACAAAAAAAACAGCAAAAATGGCAAAAAAAATATTGGTTACGGGTGGAACAGGTTATATTGGTTCGCATACAGTTGTTGAACTGCAAAACTCAGGTTATGAAGTATGTATCATAGATAATCTTTCCAATTCCACCATTCAGATACTGGATCAGATTGAAAAGATCTCCGGCATACGCCCCGAATTCTCTGAATTTGATATTTGCGACAAAGCAAAACTGGATCAATTCTTTAGCTCACATCATGATATTGAAGGGGTCATTCATTTTGCCGCTTATAAAGCAGTTGGTGAATCTACCGAATTTCCCCTGAAATACTACAGGAACAATCTGGTTTCGTTAATGAACCTGCTGGAAGCTATGAACAGCGTTCAGTGCCGCAACCTGGTTTTCTCTTCTTCCTGCACCGTTTATGGGCAACCTGAAGAACTACCCGTTTCAGAGAATGCCCCGGTTCAAAAAGCCATGTCTCCTTATGGCAATACAAAACAAATATCGGAAGAGATCATAACAGATGTGGTTCATAACGGCAAAACAGAGGCGATCTCTCTGCGCTATTTCAACCCCATCGGGGCACATCCTTCGGCACTTATTGGTGAATTGCCCATTGGTATTCCCAACAACCTGGTGCCTTTCATTACACAAACGGCTATTGGCAAACGCCAGCAACTTAAAGTATTTGGCGACGATTATAACACGCCCGACGGCAGTTGTATACGCGATTACATTCATGTGGTGGATCTTGCCAAAGCGCATGTGGTAGCAATAGAACGATTATTGAATAAAAAAACAACCCACCCTTTTGAAGTTTTCAACCTGGGTACAGGAAACGGATATTCTGTGCTGGAGCTGGTAAAAACTTTCGAAGAAGTGAACGAGGTAAAACTCAATTATATCATTACAGACCGCAGACCCGGAGATGTGGAACAGGTTTGGGCTGATACCAGAAAAGCCAACGAGGTACTCGGATGGAAAGCGGAACTGGGAGCAGAAGAAATGCTCCGTTCAGCCTGGGAATGGGAGAAAAACCTGAAAAAAGGGATCATTAAATCCTGAATCGGACAGGATGAATCTAAATCACTTCCAGCATGTTATGGGAACCTTGCAAAAGATTCCCGAAAGGCAGGTAAAAGATTATAAATTCATAAAGAAAATCATCCCCGGGAACGATCGGGAACAAATTGTACGTTGATCATAAAAAATTACAACAATGAAAAGCATTTTGATAACAGGTGGCGCCGGATTCATCGGATCGCATGTAGTAAGACTTTTTGTGGAAAAATATCCGGATTACCGGGTTGTGAACTTAGATAAACTCACCTATGCCGGAAACCTTGAAAATCTCAGAGATATTGAAAATGCACCCAACTATGTTTTTGAAAAAGGTGATATTACTGATGCCAAAGAGATTTTCGACCTTTTTGAAAAATATCAATTTGAAGGTGTCATACATTTGGCTGCCGAAAGTCATGTTGACAGATCAATTGCCAATCCGATGGAATTTGTTCACGCCAATGTTACCGGAACCGTTAACCTGCTCAATGCGGCCCGTGAACAATGGAAAGACATATCTGGCAAAAGATTTTACCATGTTTCCACCGACGAAGTTTACGGTTCTTTGGGAGATGATGGTTTGTTTGAGGAAACCACTGCTTACGACCCCAGAAGTCCTTATTCTGCATCCAAAGCGGCAAGTGATCACTTTGTAAGGGCCTGGTATCATACATACAAGCTCCCGGTGGTCATATCAAATTGCTCCAATAATTATGGTCCTTTCCAGTTCCCTGAAAAGTTACTCCCCTTGTTTATCAACAATATCGTAAACAACAAACCTTTGCCTGTTTATGGAAAAGGAGAAAATGTAAGAGACTGGCTGTTTGTGATTGATCATGCACAGGCGATCGATCTTATTTATCACAAAGGGAAAAACGGAGAAACCTATAACATTGGCGGACATAATGAATGGAAAAACATTGATCTCATCAAGGTTTTGTGCAAAATTATGGACAGGAAACTATCCCGGACTCCTGGTACGTCTGCAAAACTGATCACATACGTAAAAGACAGGGCGGGTCACGACCTGAGGTATGCCATAGACGCCACCAAACTCAAAGACGAGCTGGGATGGGTTCCCTCACTGCAATTTGAAGAGGGGTTGGAAAAAACCGTGGATTGGTATCTTGACAATAAAAAATGGATGGAGCATATAACTTCGGGGGATTATCAGCGTTACTACAAGGAGCAATATGAGAAAAGATAGTGATAACTTTTAGCATTTGCTTTTACTGGAAGATTAAACAAATGCGGATTTTCGTGTTTTATTATGTATTGTCAGCAAGAAAACTCATGATTTCGTCTGTACTTGATAAAGAAAGCGTCAAGTGCAAGGCGGACGATGACTGTTTTGAAGGCGAACCCAACGCAGCAATTGGCGTTTTCTTGCAAGCACTATGTAGCAGGTTCTGCTGTTGAAGAAAGCATTTCGAAACAATTGAATTAACAGGTATCATATGTTTGACAGGCTATTCAAAAGGAAGAAATTATCAAAACCCGTTGATGTGTCAGGGCTTGTCACCGATATGCATTCTCATTTGGTTCCGGGAATTGACGATGGGTCGCCTGATATGAAAACCAGTGTGGAACTGATTCGTGAGATGAGGGCACTCGGGTACCAAAAAATTATTACCACCCCCCATATCATGATTGATTTCTATAAAAACACACCCGAAATCATTCAACGAGGATTGGATAGGGTTCGCGAACAATTGCAACGAAAAAAGATTGATATGGAAATTGTTGGTGCTGCCGAATACCTGATAGATGATGGTTTTAAAGTTCTTTTAAAAGAGAACAGGGTCATGACATTCAGCAATAAACATGTTTTGGTTGAATTGTCATACTTTGGTGTACCACCCTATCTGTATGATTTAAGTTTCGATATGCAGATCAAAGGATACAAGATCATTCTGGCACATCCGGAAAGATATCTTTTCTGGCATAACAACATGCAAAAATACCAGGAACTGAAAGACCGCGGCTTTTTATTTCAACTCAACATAACATCGCTCACCGGCCATTATTCCGAAGAAGTAAGAAAGATGGCGCAAAAACTTATCGATGCCAATATGATCGATCTGGTGGGTTCGGACCTTCATAATTTTTATTACCTCAACCTTTTGAAGAAAAGCCTTTACGAACCTTACCTCGACAAACTCCTTCAAAGCGGAAACATCAAAAATCATCTGTTGTAAAGTTCGTTAAACGTTGTATTTCTTTTTACGACCAGCAAGGTGCTCCCTCCATAATGAAAAAAGGTCGTGATCAACAAGACCACAACCTTTTATTTAAATATCAAAAAGTTAACATATCATCTTTACTTATTAATCCAGTAAAGTAACCCACTGATGTTTATCTTCACTTTCTCCGTACTGGATATCCTGAAGTTTTTTAAACAGTTCAGTAGACACCGGTCCTGCCTTTCCATCCTTACAAAATTCATAGACTTTTCCTGATTCGCGGTCTATGATCTTTTTAATGGGCGAAATGATAGCAGCAGTGCCGCAAGCACCCACTTCATCAAAATCGGCCAGTTCATCAACATTCACAGCGCGTCTTTCCACCTCCAAACCCATATCCTTTGCCAGTTGCATCAGGCTTTTGTTGGTAATAGAGGGGAGAATAGATTCAGATTTAGGGGTGATATACTTGTTGCCTTTGATGGCAAAAAAGTTTGCGGGTCCTGCTTCATCAATAAATTTTTTCTCTTTGGCTTCCAGGAACAAAACAGCGGCAAAACCTTCTTTTTTGGCTCTTTCGCTGGCCCTTAGACTTCCGGCATAGTTACCGCCCACTTTTATGTTGCCTGTGCCCAGCGGTGCTGCCCTGTCAATATCTCTAACGATCTGCATCGATACAGGATTAAATCCTTCCTTGAAATAAGGGCCTACCGGACCCACAAAAACCATAAAAAGATATTCGTTGGCCGGATTTACCCCTACCTGCACTCCTGTGCCCAACAGCAGCGGACGGATGTACAAAGCTGCACCATGCCCGTATGGCGGAACATACTTTGCATTCAACAATACGGTTTTTTTAACGGTTTCAAAAAAAAGATCTTCCGGCACCTCTGCCATCAATATTCCCTCGGAAGAACTCTTTAATCTGGCAGCGTTATCCTTCCATCTGAAAATTCTTATCTTTCCGTCTTTTCCCCTATACGCTTTCATACCCTCAAAAGCTTCCTGTCCATAATGAAGACAAGTAGCTGCCATATGAATATTTATGTATTCCGAGGAAGATACTTCCAATTCACCCCAACTACCATTTCTGTAATAGCACCGAACATTGTAATCTGTTTTGAAATAACCAAACGGGAGTTTTGCCCAGTCAATGTTTTCCATGATTATATTTTTTATTGATATGATTAATATTTTACGTTTTTGCTAAATTATAATATTCTTTTCAACAAAAGGCAAAAAGAGCGATTATTTTACGTGTTTTTTTACCAGGATACTTCCTTGAATAAACAAACTATTCATGAACAATAAAACCGAAGCAGGAAAAGCTATTTGGATGGCAGATAAAACGGAAATTACAAGAAAACAGGACAAGCAAACTGAATTCACAGCAAAATGCTCAAAAAATACCCAACACAAAACCATTCTATCTGGCTATCTGTACTTTTGAAAGAACAGGAAAGGTTTGAATTTTATGGATGTTTCTCGTGAAGCAACAGATCAGATAAAAAATATGCTTTGGTACCCAGTGCTGTTAATTCTTTTACAGGACGACAATCGGGAGACAGGAGATTCTGATTCTGGTTAAAGGCAATAGAACCGCATCCTCCCCCGCAAACAAGCTGCACATCACATTGCTGGCATTGCTCAATATGCATCACATCCCTTTGCTGCCATTGATTAATTTTTTCCTGATCCAGAGATACTTCAGGGAAAAAGGTACCCAGTTTCTCACCTGGTTTTCCTACAGTAGCCGTACAGGAATATATACTGCCGGTATAATCCATGGCCCACTCGCTCTTACAAGCAGGACAAGCATCGAAAAGCGGTCGGGGCAATTCACCGGTTTCCTGTAAAAATTTCATGATAGAAAAAGAAGGTTTATGGTAGCGGATAATTTCAGGGTACTTTTCTATCCATTTGTAAAGTTCCTGATAGAGGGTGATACGGTCAAAAAGTTTTGATTTTCCATCCTGGCAATAGTGGAGTTCATAGTTGCGACCCAACTGGGTTTTAAACAACGGATTATCGGTCCACCCCTTCTCAATGGCAAACTGTGCCAACTCATGCAGGCGATACAGGTTATCACGGTCGATCACAGATCTGAGGTTAACGGTAAGGCCTTTTTCCAGACAAGCATCAATATTTTCCACGATGGTATGAAAGGTCGGTTTATTGTTGGATTTCAGTCTTCTCCTTGTATTATGCACATCATCCACTCCATCGAGGGTGATCTGTATTTCACGTACAAAACCAGCATCGAGCAGGTGCAGATATTCATCAAGATAATATCCGTTGGTAACCACCGAAATATCTATGGAATGCTGCTTTGCTTTTTCAATAAACCAGGCAATGGATTCCTTGTAAGTTTCAGATTTGAGCAAAGGTTCCCCGCCAAAAAGGGTGATATACTTTTTACGGTTGGCAAATTTTCGATCTACAAAAGAAAAAAATGCATCAACAACAGCGCGTGACAACTGCTCTTTGGGATTTTCATATCCACTCTGGTAGCAATATGTACACACAAAATTGCATGCATAGGTGGGAACAAAAAACAGTTGAATCTCCTCTTTTTCTCTCTCTTCCAAAAAGTTGATGTATTCGATCTGGTAACGCTGGTATTCTTCATCAGGGTCCACAGCATATCCCTTCTCTATGAAAGTCTGTGGATACCTGCCTTCAGGAGGATTTTTCAGTATTCTCATCTCTTCTTCCGAAACAATATCGGCATGGCCTGAAAGTACATTGATAAGGATGTGTTTACCTGTATTTTCAATGGGGGAAATAATATTGTGTGCTGAGAGTTTATGCATGTTTTGGGTTATCTGATCTATATAAAAACAGTCAGGAAACAACTAAACTATCGGGAGAGAGAGAAGTTTTTTCCTGACTATCTGGTATTTGAAAAATCTAATACATTGCTATGTCATATAGGTTTTCCTAATCATGACATCCTACAGCATTGTTTGATATTTTGGCACAACACTGCGCTTCTTTTTTATGAACCTGTACTTTGTTTTCAGTTTTTTTTACTAATGATTGCATCGTGAATTTAATTTTTGTGAGAAATAAAATATTTACCCTTAAGGGTTGACTACAATATTACAAAATATATTGCAAACACAGGGAATCTTTCCCTCGAAAAGTGCATCATTTTGCTTATTTATCCTGATTCTAAATTATATATGTAGTTTTCTGGCAACTACATGTATAATTGTCTGCAATGCTACCGAACCCCTTTGATCGTAAAACTGCACACTTTCACCTTCCCTTTATCATAAGGTTTGGACTCCTCAAGAATATCAATGGTTTCGAAACCTGCATTTCGGAGATTTTCCATATACTTTTCTTTGGTAACAGATCCGGCCCAGCATTCTGCAACCGCTACCGGATCGGTACGGTACTCTTCAGGGACATCCTCAAGTGCAAAAATATCGCTGACGATAAAAGAACCTCCGGGTTTGAGAAGACGGTACACTTCTTTCCACACCTTCGCCTGATCCAAACTATGATTGATGGTGCAATTTGATAAAATAAAATCAAGTTTTCCATCTGGCAGATCGATGTTTTCAAGTTCGGATTTTACAAAATCGACATTTTTAAGATTGAGTTTTGCTACATTATTGCGCGCTGTTTCCATCATTTCATCCGAAACATCCACGCCATAAACAAACCCCTTTGGACCAGCCTTGGTGGCCATTTTTAAAACATCAAACCCTTTTCCTGAACCCAGATCGGCACAAAAAAAACCAGGTTGTATATCGGCATAACCAATGGCACCACCACAAGACAGGCAACACTCCTGCCCCGATAATACATCATATCTTTCGGATATTGCTTTAGAATATTGTGTAGTCATAATAAAAAAAACAATGCTTTAAATGATTAGAAAACCTTTAGCAAATAAGGTGGTGCAAAGATAACGGCTGACATTCAATAAACCTAACTCATTTTATGTGTTCACCATCATCAGATAAGTGTTTCTATACGCAGGCACTGGTTGATTGTATCTTTAGCAGATCAAAGGCGATCTTGCATCATGAATACATGGTTTCTTGTTGAAACATTCATCATGAATTAGTTCACTCTAAAAAGTATATTGTCCACAAATGAGACGAATTGACACTAATTAGTGTCAGCAAGAAAACTCCTACCTTTTGTGTCTTTGATAAGAAATCGTCAAAGACAAGGCTTTCGTCTCGTTTTTTCA
>CAYMLS010000117.1:0-6293 GCA_964390665.1 uncultured Bacteroidales bacterium
ACTATTGCAAAACAACTTTTTTCACCTTGCTTCCATGGGCACCTTCCACTTTCACAAAATAAACACCTTTTTTCTCCTGCGAAATGTCAACAGGAAACTCTTCGTCCCAGCGGGTGCTTTCCACTTCTTCACGATACACGACCTGTCCCTGAAGATTAATGATCTCAATGTTCACGGGACCGCGCGAAGGGCTCATCACAACCACCAGACTTCCTCTGGAAGGATTTGGGTAAACAGTGAACAGAAACTTCTCCTGCCAGCGGGGAACTGTTGTTTCCACCCTTTCAAAATTTGCTTCAATGGTAAAATTTTGATCCATATAAAGCATGATATCAGATTCATCATTGTTTTGAGTACCGGCATTGATATCCCAGTTTTCAAAGATCCATCCCTCTGAAGGGGTGGCTGTAATTTCAACCATTTCCCCTTCATTGTAAACATAAGTGCCGGCAGAAGGAGAGGTAGTCCCTTCTCCGTTAACCAGTATTTCCAGTTCAAAGGTATTTTGTCCGGTGGTGATCAGGATCATGTTTTGCTTTATTTCTTCTTCTCCGTTAAGGGTTAAAGAAACAGTTTTATACCCTTCGGTTTCGTAAACAATGGTATGGTCCTGCAATCCGTAAGCGGTTTGCGGGACAGCACCTTCACCGAAATCCCACAATGCATCTTCTGCATCAGATATGTTGAGGCAGCCTGCATAGGAGAAAACAATTTCCTCGTTGATTTCTGCCGTATTCAGGTCAGACACAAATTCAACCTGTTCGCCATCGATGATAAAACTCCAGAACTGTCCGGGTGCGGTAAAGGGTTTGGTGATGGTTTTATTGGAATTGGAAGCACTGATATAATAGTTGATGGTGGTGCCACAGGTTTGATCAGGTATTTGAGCTGTATAAATGTCTCCATTGCCCTCCATGGGGATCTCAGCAAAAAAATCTTCCCCGTTCAGGGAATAAAAAACACTGGCAGAAGTTATCCCGGCAGCATTTCTGATCTCTGCTTCTATGGTTATTTCTCCGCCATCAAAGGTGCGTATGGGTGCATGGGCAATAAAAACAGGATCGGTGGCAGCGATCTCTTTGGAAATGCAGTGTATTGCACCACTGGCAGGTATTACTGTTTCCATATCAATTCCGATGATCTCGTGCCCGGGCATGGCCTGTTGATAAATCTCCAATGCCTCTTCGTTGAGGCTTGAATTATAATAGGTAGGAACCAGAACCAGGTCATTCAGGATCAAAGAGTTTGTAAACGTCCGGTAGGATGCACCACTCCAGGAACCATTGGGCCAGGAACCATCGGAGGAAGGTACCATGGGTACACGTACCACTTCATACTCCCGACCATAGCAGGTGGGATAGTTGGCAAGCAGATCTTCCAGGTTTGCTTCTATGAAAGGGCCATCTGAAACTCCCTCAGGAAAATCTCCTATCAAAAGGGTCTCCTCATCGAGCAATTTCATGTGCATATCAATATGACTGATATTATCAAAAGGAAGTTCATCCATCAACACATACCTGTCAATTCCCAGATAATTATGTACAATTTCATTTACCTCTTCCTGGGTGAGATCCGGATTTTCGGTAAGGATCAGTTCAGAAGAGAACCCGGTTCCTTGTCCATCGGTCATTAAATTGCCACCGGTGGCAACCAACCTGTTGGGGTTGGTTGTCATTTGAAAAAGGGGAGCATCAAGTAATTCGGCAAATTGGGAAGGTATCTGATTATCATCAGGACGGGAAGGACGGTTGTAAACCCAATCTACCAGGGCAAGTTCATCGGTGTGTTGCAGGTAGGTACTTTGCGGACCATAATCTCTGACCCAAACCGAATTGAATGGTGCGTCTACTATAGTAATATTATCCATACTTACACCTCCCTGGTTTAAATAAGACTGTACTGAGGTGGCATTGTTGGCAACAATATAAACAGGCACCCTGGTTTTGACATGTTTTACAATTTCCCTCAATTCAAGGGTATAACTTGTCCAGGAGACGATCACACCGCCCATCTCTTCAAACTCTGCAGGGGTTCGGGGCGGCAACGAAGGAGGTTGGGTGTTTTTATCGCCGTAGGAATAAGTTCGGATATATTCATCATATTTTTCTTTTTCTCCCTCTGTAAGACCTTTTGGGAAAAACTCCTGAGCTTGCAAGGATATGAAAAGAACCGGAAAAACAAAGAGAAAAACAAGTGAAACAAGTAAGCGCATGAGCAAAACAATTTAAACAGGTTGAATTGAAAAATCAGTTTATTGCAACCCTGATGAGTAAAAACAGAAAAGTGCAGAAGTTCTGCATCAGTTTATTCGTGGCAAATATAGCAATTTAATATCTTATACCTTTCAAATGATTTTGATTCTTTCATTCTTCTTACATCCTCCCGTAAACCAGATTAAAACTCACCAAAATACGGTAACTACTTACATAAAAATCATTTTACCACAATACAATAAATAAGGATTTCCACTAATTGATCGGTAAGTTTTTAGTCTGTATTTTTCGACAAGCAATAAAATTATTTAGACTACTTTATAATTCACTCATTATGAGCAAACAATAATCACCTGTGTTTTTATTGTTTTGAAACCCACAACTGTAAAATGAATTTTCACCAAAACTGTAAAATAAAGACGAATGATAAAAACTTACCTTACAACAGTTTTCATATGGTTTCTTACCTATACTACTCTGCTGGCGGGTACATGGGTTGTTTCCAACAATCCTGAAAACAAAGCAGAATTTGCCAGCATACAATCAGCCGTAGAACAGGCTTTACCAGGAGATACCATCCTGGTTAAAGGGTCACCGGTTAATTATGGCAATGTGATCCTTGAAAAGCCGATCATCCTCATCGCAGACATATACGGTGAGGACAACCCCAAGGGCCATACCGCCAAACTTACCCGGATACTTTTAACGGCCAATCCCTACAGACGTACTATTTCTTCCGGAAGTGCCATTGTTGGTTTTGAATTTCCTTATTTCCCGGGGAAACGACCTAATATTGTTACCGTTTCTGATGATAAAGCACTGATCAAAGATGTGTTGATCGAAAAGAACTGGATGTGGTTTGTTGAAATACTGGGAAGTGCTGAAAACTGGACCTTCAGGCACAATATCATCAGAGGATGGGTGAACGGAAGTGCCCGCAAAGGAACGGATATGACAGGTGCTACGAATTTCGTTTTCCACAACAATGTGATCAACACGCTGAAAGGTTTTGACCGGGGCAACATTGAAATCCACAACAATATTGTGATGGGAAGATTGCAGGATATCATGCACGCTTCTGTGGTCAGCAATATTTTTGTCCGCGAAGGTTTTATCCTTGAAAATGTGGTTCAAAGTACCTTTCAGAACAATATTACCTATGGTGCTCAGATCGGAAATGAAGAATGCTATGAACATCCTGACAGGTTTGAATCCGTAAATACATGCATAGAAATGACCAATCAAGGTTCAGGCAACAAAGTGGGTATCGATCCGGGTTTTGTTTACTGGCCATTGAAAAATGTTGAATCTGTGCAGGCTTTTCAACTCAAAGAAAATTCAGTGGCACGCAATGCAGGAAAAAGAGGGACGCAGGCAGGCATCTTCGGAGGCGATGCCCCTTTTCCTATCCATGGTTTTTTGAAACCCGAAATCGATGATCCTTTTCCTTCTTTCATTACCAGTATTTACTGAAATTTGGGTAAAGATATACAAAATTATTCTCAGGATACTTTTTGAATCATGTGTTTCATAACAATTGATTGTCACAAAAAATCCCCGGCAAATGATTATTGCCGGGGATTTTTGCTTTCAGGGTAAAAGAACTTAGATCTTTCAGTATGTGATTCTTTTTCCTGTTCGTTTGTTTCGTAAAAAGCCAGATATAATTTGTCTGGCATCACGATTATCCTCTGCGGGGATCAGATAATTTTTAAACTCCTCAGGATCAGCAACACTTTCATTTCGGTCAATATATCCATAACCAAGATACCTTCCACTTTCGATCATGATAAATCCGCTTTCTGAAGGAGTTCGTCCATGGTCCAACACGATCAGGTTCTCTTTCATAAATCCTGCAAATTCAATGGCTTGCTCTACTCTTTGGTTGTATGATCCGGGGGGTTCCTTTCCGATACATGCTCCCTGGCATTTCTGAACGGCATACTGAAAACAGGCAGCAGTGGTAGCATACAATCCGGTAAGATTCTGGCAAAGATTAAATTTTTCGGTGATCATGAAAAGAAACGCTTTTCCTTTTTCCATAGAAGCAAAGCTGGTTACGGGCATCTTGCTTCCGTTATTCTTATCCAGATTCAGGCATAAATAACCTGCATTATCAGTATAGCTAAACAATCCGTAATGATAGCTGCACCTGCGCTGTGCCCTGTTAAACAAAGGTTTATGATTTTTGATCTCCTGCGATTCTTTCAGAAGAGCCAATAATTCGCTGCCAGTAACATCCCATGATATATCCGTTATTTTGCTCACCATTTCCAGACTTTTTTTACTCTTTACCTGACTCAGGTGCGATATAACCCTTTTCCGGATATCCTTGCTTTTCCCGATATAAATGATCCGGTGATTTTCATCCAGAAAATAATAAATGCCGGTTTTTTGGGGAATATTTTCAATGAGTTGCCTGTTGATGGCCGGATTGACGGGATTGTTGTTGAAATCCATGCCCAATGTATCCAGAAAAAGCCCTTTCTCTTTTTGGGAAAGGATGCGTTCAAAAAGTTTGACTGTTGCCAGTGCATCACCTGCTGCACGGTGCCGGTTTTCCAGGTGTATATCAAGTTCGCGGCAGAGTTTTCCCAAACTATAGGACGGTTTTCCGGGAAAGGTTTTCCTGCTGAGTTTGACAGTACAAAGGCACTCACGTTGGTAATGATACCCCAGACTTTTAAATTCCGATTTTATGAAATTGTAATCAAAACTGGCATTGTGGGCAACAAAAACCATGTTCTCAGTGATCCTGACAAGTTCGCGTGCGATCTCGAAAAACCTGGGGGCGTTGGTCACCATTTCATCAGAGATTCCTGTCATGCGACTGATGAATGGCGGAATCCTCCTTTCCGGATTTATAAGCGAATGAAATTGATCTACAACCGTGTTTCCATCGTGCACATACACGGCTATTTCGGTGATCTTATCCCGGTAAGGATTACCTCCGGTAGTTTCTATATCAATGATTGCATACATGAGCAAGAA
This sequence comes from uncultured Bacteroidales bacterium, assembly GCA_964390665.1. Classification (GTDB taxonomy): domain Bacteria; phylum Bacteroidota; class Bacteroidia; order Bacteroidales; family UBA7960; genus SKVR01. The sequence continues at coordinate 5,205 of CAYMLS010000117.1, forward strand.
ATCTTTGCAGAAAAAAACTGCAGAATTGTATCTGGTATTTTGAATTTTTTTTGTCTGCCAAAAACCATGTTTTCCGTCAGACATTCATAGAATCTAAGTGCAAAGATGGTAATTTTTGCCCTGTTTTGCATCTTTTGCTCACAGATTCTTTTTAATCTATTTGATCGTATAAATATCTCTTAATACTCTTTTTGGGTGTTTTTTCAAATTCTTCTTCAAAAATTCTGATCTTTGAAACGTTCATGAACGAAGGCATGATCTTATTCAGGTGCTTTCTGTGATTTTCAAAAACATTCTTCAGATCACTCTCCGAAAGGTTTCTTTTATCAGCTTGTTCAAAATCAGGATAAATGATGGCGGTAAGTTTCCCATTCTTTTCCATTACAAGGCATTCCTGCACATAAGGCATATTATTATACCTGGATTCTATTTCTTCGGGGTAGATGTTCTGCCCCGATGGACCAAGGATCATGCTTTTGCTTCGTCCTTTGATATAAAGAAAATGGTCTTTGTCTGTCAATCCCAGATCGCCGGTATGCATCCAACCGTCTTTTTCCAGGGTGGCTTGTGTAGCTTCCGGATTTTTATAATATCCCTGCATTACGTTTTCACCTTTTACCATAATTTCACCGGCAGTCCTTTGCGGATCATCCGAATCGATCTTCACCTCCAGTGTATCAACGATTTTACCTGCAGAGCCTGCCCTGGTTTTATCCCAGTTGGCATAACTGATCAAAGGTCCACATTCTGTCATTCCGTATCCGATAGAAAAAGGAAACGCTATTCTCCTTAAAAACGCTTCAACCTCCTTATTGAGAGGTGCCCCACCGATAACAACTTCATGAAAATTGTTTCCAAAAGCATCCATCAGCTTTGCTTTTACTTTTTTTTCAATAACATTACTGATCAGGGGTACTTTCAACATCGCTTTTACAGCAGGTTTGCTGATCACAGGAAGGATCTGCTTCTTGTAAATTTTTTCAATGACAAGAGGCACAGACAAAACAAGGCGGGGTTTTATCTCTTTAAATGCTTTTAATATGATTTGCGGAGAGGGTGTACGGGTTAAAAATGTAATATGGCATCCCA
>CAYMLS010000117.1:6303-13964 GCA_964390665.1 uncultured Bacteroidales bacterium
AAAGGCCATAAAAACTCAAATGCACATCCGTAGGCATGGGCCAATGGTAAAAAAGACACGATCTTATCTCCCGGATCAAGGGGCATGTTTTTATTGGCATAAATGATATTGGCCACCAAACTGTTATGTGGCAGCATCACTCCTTTTGTATATCCTGTGGTTCCGGAGGTATAACTCAAAGCAGCCATGGCATCGTTTGGGATTTTCTTCGGAGAAAAATCAGCAGGTTTTACACCATGGGGATATTTGTTTTGAAAAAGAGAAGGCAGATCTTCAAGTTTTTGGTTAACCTTTTTTTGTTTGCATGGCGCAAGTTTTGAAAAATCTGATAAACAAAAGTGGTATTTCACCCCTGGCATGGCATCCTCATCCAGGTTTTCGTAAAGGTTATCAGAGGCGAAAAGCATCACAGCATCTGAATGGTTCAGGATATGATGTACATCCTGTGGTTTAAAATCCGGCAAAACAGGCACGATCACTGCACCATAAGAAACAGTTGCCAGGTAGGTGATCGCCCAGTTAACAGAGTTTTTTCCCAGAAGCGCTATTTTGTCGCCCGGCTTTACGTGGCATACATCGAAAATCAAATGAATCTGTAGAATTTTTTCAGCAGTTTGCTGAAATGTAACAGAATCTCCTCCGTAATTACTAAATGCCTTTTTCTGCCAGTTTTTCTGAATACTGTCAGAAATAAGGTCCACTAAGTTTTCCTTCATCATAACTGTTTGAATTTTTGTTTTTACTATCTACAAGACGAATTGTTTTTCCCTAAACAATGCCGAAAGGTAAGAAAATTTCAGAAAAGATCATTGCAAACTTTCGCAATGAAAACATGAATCCATTGCACGACAAAATTTTACTATCCACAAGCCGGATATGGACAAAGTGAATTTTACCGAAAACAAGTTTTCGGAGCAGAGGTAGATAAAAACCTTTGAAAAGAGATGCGGACACCCCTCACACCTATCTCTTTTTCATTCTATGGTCCAATGAATATTTGCCTCCGCCGGCAAAAAATAAAAAGATATACAGAATCATGTACAACAACCCAGGTTCTTTGGCAGTAAAAGGATCTGCTGCATGATGTAAAACAACGGCAACAAACATGGTAAAAATCAAGGCAAAAGAAAAAACACGCGTTCCCCATCCCAGGATAAGCAATGTGGAACCAGGAAACTCACTCAGGGTAACCAGCAAAAGCGAGGGAAAAGAACCAATGCCCAAAGGATCGGGAAAGTTCGCCCCATCTCCCGACAATAGCCGAAGAAGTTTGGGATATCCATGTGTTAGCATCAATAAACTCGTGGTAACACGCACAAACAAAAGCAATAAATGGGTGGTGGTTGTGGATATTTTGGTACTGAATATTTTTTGGAGCATAAATATATTATTTAGAATTTCCTCATGTGAATATTTTTGAACCCTGTTATCTGCCTCCCTGGAAAAATTGCAGATTATAACTTATTAATAGGGATAGTCATCATTCTTTGATTCGGGCACCGTTTCTTTTTCTTCTCTGAAAGTTTCAGCATCAAGGTAAAAAGCAACCCAACCTTTCACCGGAATGAGTGCCATTCGTTGTGGGCGGTCTTCTTGTGGCGGCGGGCGACGGGTGGTTGTTCTTCCATAAGGATCGCGCGGTGCCATAGATTGCTGTTGGGGATTTCCCTGTGTTGCCAGCTGGGGAGATTCGGAAATAACCCCAATGCTGATTTTAGATTTTTCCTCAGGATCAATACCGAGTTGCTCCCACGAAAACCTTACGAAATATTGTAAAACCCTGTTTTCGGTCAAATCCAGAGTTCCCTGGTTTTCATCATCGAACATGGTACCATTTTTATCTTTTACCACTTTACGCTGTTTTTTCATCAGTTCCACCCATTTTTCCATTTCAAAAGGGGGTGGTGCAACAGAGTCGTTGGTTGAAGATTTTCCGTTGCCGTTTTGTTTGTTTGCCTGGTACCTCTTGAGCATTTGTGCCCTTGCTGCAGGAAATGAGATACCAAAGGTCTCATTCTTTTCTGCTTCGGGATCTATCCAAACTGAAACCCCATTGACGATCATGCTCTGAATCGTCACAAAATCTCTGGTTACTATCTCTATCGATAAACTATCAGAAGAATGAGAACTTCTTACACTTACAGCCGTTTCCGGCAATTCAACAAAATACTCAGCAGAGGGTAATTGGGATGACTGCCCGGTTTTCTCCCAACTCATGGCACGGGTAGATACCTGCTTCTGATTACTACATGAGGTCAAAACCACCAAAACGACTATGAATAAAAAAAATGTAATTCGCTGATGATTCATTCTTTGGGATGAGATCCCCGATAAAAATCTGTTGGCAATCATGTTGTTTTTTCTTTAAATATTTTTTATGCTGTTGTAGCATTGCTAAAGGTATACTTTCATCAATAATCAAACCAAAAGAGATATGGTAATCTTCCGGGTTTATGAACGACTTTACCGTCCTTGATCTTTCCTGTAAAAAGATGTTGTTGTCAGAAAAGCCATCCCGGATTCAACCTTTACTATCTGGTTTTCCGGATTCTTTGCATAAGAAAGAGAGAGAAAACCTTCAAAAGTAAAACTATTTTCGCAATTTATCAGCCATTTGATAAACGCCTTCAACCCATTTTGAATTGCTGTTTAAACCCGAGACTCTCCTGAAAACCTCGCCTCCGTTTTCCAGGAAAAGTTCTTTGTATTCTATATCAACCTCCATGAGTGTTTCCAGGTTATCGGCAACAAAAGAAGGACAGGCAACCAATAGTTTTTTTACACCACTTTTACCCATTTCCACAATCCGCTCATCGCTGAATGGTTTGATCCAGTTCTGTGAAAGGCGTGACTGAAACCCCACCGAATATTGTTCTTCAGATAATCCGGACTGAGCAGCCAGAGCACGGACAGTGGCATAACACTGTGCAAGATAGCAATAATGATTTTGGGCATGTATTTCTGTCCTGCAGTTCAACTCTTCGCAGGTATATCCCTGATGGGAAGCATGAACATGACTTACGGGCAATCCATGAAAACTGAAAAATATATGATCATAATCCCGTGGTTTCTGATCTCTTATCATATCAGAAAAAGAATGGATAAAAGCGGGATGATCATAAAAACTATTGATGACGCGAATTTCCGGAATATTGACTGATCCTGATAATTTCCTCAATACCAGATCAATGGCAGATCCTACTGTAGATGAAGCATATTGGGGATATAATGGCAAAACAATCAATCGCCTGTATTGCGAAGTGGAGATCTGCCTGATCACCCTGGGTAGCGATGGTTGTCCGTATCTCATGGCAAGAAAAACATCAAAATCATTTTTGGCAAGAGCAGAAAGTTCCTGCTGAAAAGCAAGACTGTTCGACAAAAACGGGGATCCTTGTTCAGTCCATATCTTTTTATACATATTCCTGGACTTAAAAGACCGGAAAGGAACGATGATCTCTTTTACGAGCATGTGTCGCAGTGGCGCCGGCAAGGTAATAACCCTTCCATCAGACAAAAACTGGTTGAGGTATCTGGCGATGGCAAATACGGAAGTATTGGCCGGGGTTCCGGTATTAACCAGTAAAAGGGCAGTATGATTCATGACAAAAGGTCTAAGGTTTGCATAGCAAGATTCTTTCCTTGTTTTACCCTGTCGGCCATGCCAATGCCATCGCGCATATTACCGCCAAGAAAAAGACCCGGATAAAGAGATTCCAGTCTTTTGATGACCCCAAAACGTTTGCCGCTCCGGGCATCATATTGCGGAATGGCATGATCATAACGATTGATGAAAAATAAGTCGGGATGAAAAGAGGGTAACTGCATCAGATCAGTTACTTCTTTTTGAACCAGGTTTTTGATCTGATCATCGGTGTAATTAACCAGATGCTCTTTGCGGGAACCTCCTATAAAAACAGTAAGTAACGCACCATTGGCAGGTGCTCTGCCTTCAAACAAAGCAGAAAGAAACAGAATGCCCAATATATCGCGGTTTTCGCGGGAAGGGATCAACCCTCCAAAACCATCAAGTGTCATCCCTTCCCAATTTTTAAACCCCAGACTAACCTCCACAACCCTGGCATAATGCAGACCTGTAAGGACATCCATATCATTTTTGTCAACAAAGGGCAGCATGGAAGGTAATTTGTGTGCACCCGTTGTACTGATCACATTCCGGGTAGTGACAGAAAAAGTGGTTCCATTCTTTTGGTAGCGGATCAAAAACAAATCGTCTTGTGGCATAACTTCCACACCTGATGCCTCAAATATAAATTTGTCCTTTCCTACAGATTCATAAAGTGCATCTACCAGGTTACTCAGCCCCCCTTTCACAGAAAATACCTTCCTGGAGACTTTCTTTTCCTTATCAGTTTTTTTCTCCAATTGCTTTTTGATGGCGCCACCAATAAAACTGCCGTAGTCCTGCTCAAGGTTATATAATTTGGGCAATGCATATTTGGGCACCAATACATCGGGGTCTCCAGCATAAACACCCAATATAAACGGATCAATGGCATAATCCAGAAAACTTTTCCCCATGCGGCGTTTCACAAGGTGCGATAATGTTTCATGCGGATCTTTTCCTTTTGAGCGAAAGGGTTCTCCCAACAAACGTATTTTGTCACCAAAGGTAAAAAGCGGTGTTTTTATACCCCCTTTCAAACTGCCGGGCAGGGGTTCCCAGTTCCCGTCTTTCAGAATATAACGTTTCTTGTTGTTTTCGTTGGCTTCTTCCAGCTCACACCTGCCTTTCAAATCATCAAAGAGTTCAACAATTTCCGGAGTACCCACTACCCCGGTGTTGGGACCAGACTCGTATAAAAAACCATCTGTTCGATGGGTATGGATAACTCCACCTGCCCCGGGATTTTCTTCTAAAACCAATATATCTTTGTTTCTCAAATGGTAAGCCGATGTTAAACCGGTAAGACCCGCTCCAATGACAACCGCCGGATATATTTTATTTTCTGACATAATATGAAGGTAATTTTATTGTGTATAGATCGACCGGATCACCTATCTGCTCAGATAAGACAAACAATAATTCAGGAAAACACTGATCCGATCATGACTTATTATTGAAATTCAAAGGTAAGTCTCCTAACTGGTATTATAAATAGATTTTTCGTTTTTTTGTTTTACAAACACAGATGACAGATGTTGGAAACGATATTTCACTTAATTTTGGTCTCCTGTTCTAAATCATTTTTGCTATGATCGACGCCCCTTTTTTTGAAACTTTCTGGTGGACATGGGTTCTGCTCCCTTTTCTGATCTTTCTCTCCCGTATTGTTGATCAAAGTATTGGAACGATTCGCCTCATATTTGTATCCAAAGGGATGAAGTTTCTCGCACCGCTGTTTGGTTTTTTTGAAGTGATCGTCTGGTTGCTTGCTGTTACACAGGTACTTCAACACTTAAACAACCCAATGTCTTATATTGCTTACGGGCTGGGATTTGCAATGGGAAATTACTTCGGTATTGTGATTGAAGAAAAATTATCATTGGGAACTGTTCTGGTAAGGATTGTACCCAAAAAAGATACAACATTGCTCATTGAGCAATTGAGAGACAGTAATTTTGGGGTTACAACCTTTGATGCACAGGGGGTAATGGGACCCGTACAGATCGTTTTGACCATTATTAAGCGGAAAAACCTTCGCAAAATCATTTCGCTGATCAACCAGTATAACCCCAATGCTTTTTACACGGTAGAAGAGATCAGAACTGTGAAAGAAGGATATTTTGGTCTGCCTCCCATGAAAAAGTCAACAAATCTGAAAAAGGCATTTTTTAAACAGAAGTAACTGTTTTTCAATCATCGTTTCTGCAAAAACAAACCAGATTTGCGAACCAATCACAAACTCCTGTGGTAGAAGCAAACATACCTCCCCCCTGGTATAAACGGGAAGGACATCCGGTATATGAATTTCAAATTATTCGCGGACAAATACATATTCTAAGAGATTGGATCCCATTCTTAGTGCTTTCATTCTTGTTTCTTCATCATTCCCATGCACGGCAGGATCCTCCCATCCATTTCCCAAATCAGACTCATAACTAAAAAACAGAACCATCCGTCCCTCATAAAACATGGCAAAACCCTGAGGCGGCTTGCCATCGTGCTCATGTATTTTGGGCAATCCATCGGGGAAACTGAATTTCTGATGGTACAGGGTGTGGTCAAATGGTAATTCCACAAGCTGAACCTCTGGAAATACCTTTCTGATTTCTCTTCTGAAAAAAGGTTCCATGCCGTAGTTATCATCCACATGCAAAAAACCACCTGCAATGAGATAATTGCGCAAATTTTCAGCTTCCTGCGAATTGAAAAACACATTTCCATGTCCGGTCATGTATATATACGGATAGTTGAACAGGTTGCTGCTGCCCACGTCTACATTGGGTATATCGTTGCTTATGCTGCTGCCTGTTTCACGGTTGAAAAAATCCACCAGATTGGGCAATGCCGTTGGGTTGGAATACCAATCGCCACCACCGCCATACTTTAAGGTGGCAATTTGTATGTTTTGCGAATGCAAAGAAACACTCAGAAACAAAAAGATCAGTATTGATAAAAAATTTTTCATGGTCATTTCCAGTTGCTTTAAAAAAAACCATCAAAATAAGTATTTAATGTGAAGTGCAAATACATCCTGATGGCAAAATATCACATGATTAACCAACACATTACCGGTTGATCAGGTTCAGTTCGGTGCATGATAAAAGGGCAGCCGTTTCAGTACGCAAACGATTTTCTCCCAGTGAAATTGCCACAAAACCTTTTTCCTGCGCCAATTCAACCTCCGGTTGGTTAAAATCTCCTTCAGGTCCTATAAGCACAGTCACCGCAGATCCTTTGGGGTAATGATCTTTTATGTAAACCTTTTCACCGGCTGTGCAATGGGCAATGTAACAATATCCTGCAAATTCCTTTTTCATCAGATCAAAATAATGGATCACGGGATTTACTTTGGGCATCATGGTTCTTTGCGATTGCTTGATGGCAGATACCATGATCCGCTTTAAGCGCTCCGTTTTCACAATATTACGCTCAGATTGAGCACATACAACCGGAGTGATCTCGTCAATCCCGATTTCGGTGGCTTTCTCCACAAACCATTCAAAACGATCCATATTTTTTGTGGGTGCCACGATCATGTGCAAATAAAAAGACCTTTCGCTTTCCACTTTTTTTTGTGATACGATCGTTACATTTGTGCGGGCCGGATGCGCATCCAGGATCACCCCTTTCGCCAACATACCTTTTCCGTTGGTCAGCAATATCTTTTCGCCTGTTTTTTTACGCAATGCTTTTGCACAATGACGCGATTCCTCAGCAGAAAGTGTAACGATCTCGCTTTCCAACTCATCAACAAAAAACATGGGTAAATCAGGTGTGGTCATCTATCTTTGAATTTGTATATTATCTGCAATGAACTTAACCAGATTTTGCAAGGAAACACCAATTGCCGTGTTGTATTCACCTTCAAAACAGTTATCTCGTTTTCCTGCAAGCACCATCCGTCATTAAATTATCATATGAGAGCGACACTGTTTGTTGCCTTTTAAAAAAAACTCCGGTACTACCTCCGAACCATTTCTGAGTACAGTCTAAAAACTTGTTTTTAGACATTCGTGTAAATTTTGTTTTGTTT
>CAYMLS010000118.1:0-13876 GCA_964390665.1 uncultured Bacteroidales bacterium
GACTGATTCAAAAACGAGAATAACGCAGTATTTGGCGTTTTCTTGCAAAGACTATCTAAAATCCAATACTTTCGTTACTAATGATTCCGGTCATGATGTCAAACCAAATCGTGTTTTTGTATTATCTCATGATCGCGATTTTTTCCCTGAATACCTTTTCATTGTTTATGATCTCCAAAAAATACACTCCGGGTTTCAGATGGTTTACAGGAATTTCAACCAATGACGCATCAATTCTCCGGGAAATGATCATTTTTGATTCGATGGTAAGCAATCGAACCGTCAGATCCTTTCCGTTTTGGGGTAATCCTTCGATATGCAAAATCCCGTTAGCCGGGTTGGGATAAATCTTCAGGTCAGAGAATTCGGGAAAATCCGTACTGAAAGAGATTTCAGTGGTAAAACGAGCAGAAACAGGATCACTTACTTCATGATCCACACCCAAAAGTGAATTCACATAAATTGAATACTGCTGGTTATGATCCAGATTTTCAACAGGAAGTATTGCTATTTCTGTTTTTTGATCATTGATGGTTGCATCTGCTTCAACGGCTTCTCCCTCGTTGTTTGATCCTTTGTGAAGCATCACCGACTGAAAGATGTTTTCCTGATCGATCTCAGCACCATCTTCCATCCTTACGGGTTGATTGAAAGTGATGACTAACGTTTTATCTACAGGAACACTGAAACTTTGCGGGGAAGGGTCAAAAACTGCTTCAGGCGGACCAAAAGACTCTCTGGTGCTGAACTGGTAAATGATTTCATCTGTCAGGTCTCCCTCCATCCCCATCAATGGAGAAATGGTTAACTGATAAGTGGTATTCAACTCAAAACCATCCGGAGCATGAAGGATAAAAATGTTTTCAGTGTTGTTTATTTGTATTTCCAGTTCCATATTATCAACTTCATTGCCTTCATGCAACAGCGTAAAATGCTGGTGTGCATTTTCCGGAGATATGTTGTTGCCATCGGCAAGTCTCACAGGTTGCGAAAAAATGACCATGAGTCTGGCATCCGCTTCAAGATGCAGTGCGTTGTTACCGGGGTTGAAAAGAACCATGGGTGCGCCCATGGATGCTCTTGTTGTAAAACTGGTTTCTGCAGGATTGCTCAAAACATCGTCTTCTCCTGAAACAGATGCTATCTGTAGTACGTAGTTTTGTCCGGGAAGAAGTGATTCTTCCGGTACAATTTTGATTTGGGTAAACTCTTTTTCAAAACTACCCGATACGGGTATTTGTTCACCATCTGTGTTTTCTGCAAAAAGTTGAACGATCCCCCCGGTATCTTCATCCTGAAAAAATTCTCCATTGGTTTTTCGCACCTGTTGATCGAAGTATACATGGATAGTACTGTGATGCAGGTCGATATTTTCTGCCCCGTTTTCAGGGTCAAAAGTTACCTGTGGTGCTTCTAAGGGAGCACGGGTAGTAAAAGTAAAACTGAATGGGTCGCTCTGAGTGCCCCAATAACCCTGTACCGGATCAACAGCTATGGTATACTGTGTTTCTGCATCCAAATATGCAACAGGTTTTATGGTGAACTGATTGCCATAACTGTTAACAGAGGCCTGAAAACTTACTGTATTTTCCGGATTGTCTGTTTGGTGGAAACTTACGAGTGTCTGAATGTCTTCGTCCTGTATCCTATGTTTTCCGGGAAGTTGAATTTGCTGGTCAAAGGTTATGGTGATCCCTTCCCATACGGAAGCTCCAGTATCCTCATTTTCGGGATAGGTTGCAGCCGTGGGTTTCCCTTCTGTGGAACCGCTGAGGTAAGCCGACTGTACGATATCTTTTGTGTTGTTGTCCTGCAAAAAAACGATCACTTTCAGGTCTGTCATTTCCTCAACATGGGTGGATGACATATCGAAAGAATGTGAAAAATCAAAGGATTCTCCCGATGTGAGATTTACGGAAGTGCCACTGGCGTCAGGCAACATTTTCATCATTACACTGTAAAAAATCGTTTCACCATTGGTGGAGGCATTTCCTGTGGTTGAATTTTCTGCGATTGCTATTTGGAGTGTAAGGTTTTCGTGATCGGCGTAAGGGAGCAAAGAACCCTGCAGGTGAATGTCATTTCCATCGGTATAAAAGGCACCGGTGATATCAACCAATGCTTGTTGCTGTAAGGAGTTGTTAAATGCATTGTTTACGGCAGATGAGCTCAAACTCACTGTATTTCCATTGATTTTAAGGTCTGGTACAGATGAAACGCCATAATAATTTCTACGGGTATTGCCATCCGGATTAAAATAAGGGTCACCGCTGCCTGGCCAATTCATTTGATATTTGATCACAGAGAGGTCATCCTTATTGTTTTGAAGAAAATTATTGAAAAACCCCAGGTTAAAGCTGGCGCAGGGAGGACAAGTAGAACTGGTAAATGATTCAAAAAGTGGTTTTTTACCGGAAACAAAAAGCGGTTTGGTGATTTTTTTTATGATGGTATCGTTCTGTTGATTGCTGTCTGCCCCCATGCCGTTTACGTTGGAAATAAAAAAGTGAATGTGGTTTTCGCCTGGCTCCGGGATGAGGGTTTGACTGGTTTCGAAATTTATGTTTTCAGCATATCCTGCCTCTGATCCGTAAAAGGATTCAGTGATCATTTCGCCACCATTGATCATCCAGTTAAGATCGAAAGAGTAAAGTGGCACACTTCCTTTATTTTCAATGGTTCCCGCTATGGTTGACGGTTCGTGCAAAATGCCGGGTATTACAATATCCAGTAAAGATGCATCGTATTGCTCAGGATAAAACAATTTCACCTCATCGATATACCAATCGTTTATATTGCTGCTGTTACCATCGAAATAAAAAGAGAACTGTATGTTGTTGCTGTTGAGTGGAAAATCATCTTTCAGTAAAAAGATCTTTTCTTCTGCGGGGATATCGGCATAAATATTCTTCTCCCAGATGTTTTTCCAGGCGCCTCCTTGTGAGCGGTAAGAAAGACCTGTTTCGAAGAAGCCGCTATACCGGTCGATATTGTGAAGAAATGAAAAAACAAGGAACGGTGAGTTTATTTCGCTCAGATCCAACGGCGGTGTTATGAGCCTGGTTTTATCATCGAACTGGGGTTGGTACGTAAATTTTACTTCTGGTGCTTCTCCTCCGGCTTCTGCTGTTTCAGATAAACTCCAGTTGCTTTGGTGGTTGGTTACTTCCCAGTTTTCGGGTGGAAAAACACCGGTTGAGAAATCTTCTTCAAAATAGATCTGTGCTCCTGATGTGGAGATCAACATAAAAAAAATGCCGATGAGCGTAATGTTTTTTTTCATAGTCTTTGGAGATGGTTTGGTTTTGGATGCAAAAAAATAATATATGTGTTTTTGTGATTTTAAAACAAAAATACAAAAACAGATCACAAATGCAATCTTTTTGGGGAGATTTGATTCCCGGTAATAAAATAATTTTTACATTTGTTGTGAAAGTTGGCTTTTTTACTGATCAGAATTACACTCCTGCTCAATTTGCTCTGTCAATTCTATCAGAAATCATTTGATTGTAATCTATGGTTGACAAATATTATCATTAAATAAAAATACATACAATGGCAAAAATAGTTGTTCTTGGAGCTGGTGTGTCGGGGCACACAGCTGTAATGCTTTTACGCAAGGAACTGGGCAAGGATCATGAGGTGATCATGGTAAGTCCAAACAGTAACTACCAATGGATACCTTCCAATATTTGGGTGGGCATTGGTCAAATGACCAGGAAGCAGGTTGTGTTTCCTTTGGCACCCGTATATAAACGGAAGGGAATAACTTACAAACAGGCCTCTGCAAAAAATATTTACCCGGAGGGGGATGCCGAATTGGATACACCTTTTGTTGAAATTGAATATGTGGAAGAAACGCGACGGGGTCAGGTTGAAAAAGTCGGTTATGATTATTTGATCAATGCCACTGGACCAAAGTTGAATTTTGAAGGAACACCCGGACTGGGGCCCAATGGTTATAGTTTATCGGTTTGTACTTATACACATGCTGAACATGCATGGGTGAAACTCCAGGAAACATTGGATAAAATGGCCAAAGGTGAAAAACAGCGTATCGTCATTGGTACCGGGCATCCTACCGCAACCTGTCAGGGTGCAGCTTTTGAATATGCACTGAATGTGGCCTTTGAGATCAATAAAAGAAAGTTGCTCGACAAGGCCGAGATCACCTGGATCACAAATGAATATGAATTGGGTGATTTTGGTATGGGAGGTGCATTTATTAAAAAAGGGGGTTACGTTACTTCCACCAAAATTTTCACCGAGTCTATTTTGGCTGAATATGGTATCAAATGGATCAAAAGAGCCGGTGTGAACAAGGTGGAACAGGGTGTTATTCATTACGAAAACCTTGATGGTGAGCAAAAAACGATCCCTTTTGATTTTTCCATGCTTATTCCTGGCTTTGCAGGTGTTGGAATGAAGGCATACAACAAATCAGGTGAGGACATTACATCATCCCTTTTTGCTCCCAACGGACTTATGAAAGTGGATGCCGATTATTCAGCGAAAGAATTTAATGATTGGAGTGTGAATGATTGGCCTTCTACCTACCAAAGTCCTGTGTATGACAATATTTTTGCTGCCGGCATCGCATTTGCCCCCCCTCATGCCATCTCAAAACCCGTTAAAAGTAAAAACGGAACACCTGTTTTTCCTACACCTCCCCGCACAGGTATGCCTTCGGGTGTAATGGGTAAAGTGGTCGCCCTCAATGTGGCACGATCCATAAAATCAGGAAAAACTGTTATAAAACATAAAGCTTCCATGGGGAAAATGGGTGCTGCCTGCATCATTTCCTCCGGCTATGGTGTTCGCGATGGCATGGCTGCTACCATGACCGTTTTTCCCATCGTGCCCGACTATGAAAAATATCCACAGTGGGGCCGGGATATTAGTTACACAATTGGTGAACCCGGACTGGCTGGGCACTGGTTGAAACTTTTTATGCACTACATGTTTATGTATAAGGCAAAAGCTTTACCCGGGTGGTCGCTCATTCCCGAGTAAAGTTTTTAAATCAAGCGCAATTGTTAATCAAAAAAATGTAGAAAAAATAAAATTTTATTTTTATGATCAAAAAACCTATTCCCAAAGGGTACAAGGATGAAGATTATCCCCCCATGCCCACAAAAGCAAGAAAGTTCCTGCGAAAATTCTGGCCTTACCAGATCATCAGATTTTTTGTCCTTAACCTGAAAATTATGAGAATTGTGGTGGGTGGACACTCCTGACAAGAATATCAGTTTTGAATAAATAGATTATTTATTTATCTTTGTTTATATAACCTGAAACTGGCAAAATATTTGCAATTGTTGCAGGAAAATGAATCATGTTGAAAAGGTTGGTTTAACAATCTTCTCTTTCATTACCTGATCAAAATATTTAAACAGAGATAAAAATATATATATGAAAAATACTGTACTTTTTTTAGGATTGTTCCTCTATGGATTCTTTGCAACAGGGCAAATCGTGCTTACCGATGCAGAAGAAAATAATATTACAAACGATACTCTCCGGGTTTATGGAGAGCCTTCTGCTGATTATATCAAAGCAAATGTATTTTTTTCAAACAACTCAGATGAAACAGCTTATGTCTTTGTGAGAAAAAATGAAATAGCAGTAGAAGAGGGGAGTTCCGTTACTTTTTGCTGGAATGATTTCTGTTTTTCTCCGGCTGTTGTTGATGTTGATGAACCTTTAGGACTGGAACCCGGCGAATCTTCCTCCGATACAGATTTTTACTCCGAAATCTACCCTCAGGGGGTGGTTGGTGAATCGGTTGTTGAGTTTGAGTTTTATAGTGATCGCGATGATTTCGACCCTGTAACCGTAACCGTTATTTTTGTGGTTTCTTCCTCTACAAGCATTCCGGATGCAGAAAATTCCGACTGGAAAATATCGGAACCTTATCCCAATCCGGCACGCGATTTTGCCTGGATAGATTATCAGATTCCCCCCGGTACAAAGGATGCACGACTTGTGGTTAGAAACCTGGTGGGAAATCTGGTGTTGGAGAAACCCCTTTCACCGGAAAAAAACCGAACCCGGATTTCAACAAATCAATTAAGTAATGGGTTGTATATTTATTCTATGATTTATAACAATAAGGTCTTTGTCTCTCACAGGCTCATTGTAGCCAATTAAAAAAATAATACTGACCGGAATTCTTCTCCGGTCTTTTTTTTTTCTTTATTCATGCATTAAAATTTTTGTCAATGAAAAAATTTGTACCTCTAAAGGTTCTGTTACTTACGTATTCTTTTTTCACCATTTTCACCCTTCAGGCGCAGATATCCCAACCAGGAACGCCTCCCAGTTTTAACCATGACCTTCTCAAGACAGGTATTCCCCTGGAGAGCATGCCCAAAGTTGATGCGGAATCGCTGATCATGGAAGATCTTGTCCTGGATACGATAAAAGATATTCCCTGGCGTTTCGGAGAAAACCTGGAAGTAAATATCAATCCGGAAAATGCAGGACGCTGGGATTATCTCGATAATGGTGATAAAATATGGAGAGTGGACATTTACTCAAAAGACGCCTATACCATCAATCTAACTTTTGACCGGTATTTGTTACCTCCCGGCGCCGAATTATACATCTATAATCAGGACCATTCTGATGTGATCGGAGCTTTTACCGATTATAACAACCAGGATGATGGATACTTTGCCACCACATTGGTTAAGGGTGATCATATTACCATAGAATATTACGAGCCTTCGGATGCTTTGTTTCCGGGTGAGATCAACCTTGAAACCGTGACACATGCTTATCGCGATCCTTTTCAGTTTGCCAAGGCTTTTGGGGATAGTGGATTCTGTAACCTCAATGTGGCCTGCGAGGAATCCATTGGATGGGAACAGCAGATCCGGTCTGTGGGCATGCTCGTGTCAGGTGGTAATGGTTTTTGCAGTGGTGCGCTGATCAACAGCACCGAATCTGACGAAACACCCTATTTCCTCTCTGCCGATCATTGCTACAGCAATCCCTCCACCCTGGTGGTATGGTTTAACTGGCAAAGCGAAACCTGTGAAAATCCGTCCTCCCCTCCTCCCTACAACTCAATGTCTGGTGCTACTTTGCGTGCACGCAATGCTTCCAGTGACTTCTGGCTGATGGAATTCAATCAACCCATCCCCGATGAGTATGAGGTTTTTTATGCCGGTTGGAATCGTACCCTTGACAATACACTGGATGAAACCATCATTGGTATTCATCACCCCAGAGGAGATATAAAAAAATTCAGCTATGCCGAAGGTGGCGTTCAAAATGCCAGTTATGGTGGGGCCCCTGGCTCTGGAACAACACACTGGCGTATTGTGTGGAGTGGTGGTACAACCACAGAAGGTGGATCAAGCGGCTCCCCAATTTTTGATGCGCAGGGTCGCATCATCGGACAACTTCATGGAGGGGGTGCAGCATGTGGAAATACCCTGCCCGACTGGTACGGAAGATTGGGTGTATCTTTTACTGGTGGAGGCAGCGAATCCAACAGCCTGCAATCCTGGCTCGATCCCAATGATACAGGTACCATGTTTATCGATGGATATGATCCACTGGGGTTGAGCATCGAAAACCCTGAAGATTTTTCCGCCACTGTCATCTCCAGTGATTCAGTGCAGCTGCACTGGTCTGCCAATGAATCCGGAAATGCAGTGATGATCGCGGTAAACAACGAAAGGGTTTTTGGAAACCCCGAAGGAACATATACCCTGGGGGAAGAGATCGAAAATGGTGGAACCATTATTTACATGGGCAATGATACTACTTTTCATCATTCCAGTCTCGAATTCAACAATGAATACCATTACAGAATCTGGTCCTTTACATCTAAACTGGAATACTCCAGAGGTTTGGATGCTTCTGCCAAAACACCCTGTATCTCTGTTTCTGGTTTTCCATTTGTGGAAGGAATGAACGGCGAAGGTTTACCTGCCTGCTGGAATCAGGAATTTGTTTCCGGAGAAACTCCCTGGAGTATCGGAGTGGGCAACAACAACGGATACCCTTTTAGCACGCATGAAGGCGAAAGTAATGTGTTCTTCCGTGTTGATGGACCTTCGAACTATGGCGATACAACACGCTTGACAACTCCCGCCCTGGATCTTGAATCCTACAACAGCGCACAACTTTCATTTTACTACGCTAACCCCTCCGAATCCTCACGTCAGGATGTTTTAAATGTTTACTACAAAGCCAATTTGTCCGATACCCTTACTTTGCTTCAAACGTATAATGTAAATCAGTTTTCATGGACCCATGAGGTGATCTCGTTGCCCGAAACAGGTTCCTCCACTTATATTGTCTTTGAAGGGATTGGAAACGGCGGAAGAGGTATTTCCATAGATCAGATTGAAATATCCGGTGTGCTGGAAGGCGACATTGTCAATCCTGCCAACCTGGCTTTTGAGATCGTGGATGACAACCAGGTATTACTCAGCTGGGAAAGTGACACACTCTCCGATGTGGTTTCCAAATCTGTTGCCGGATATCATATTTTTATGAATGATGAGGTCGTTTTTACCGGTGATGACCCTGAGGAGACCACCTACCTGAGCGATGTTTTGCCTGTGGGTGAATATGATTTTTATGTCAGATATTTTTATGAAGGCGATATTTTGTCCGAAAAATCCAATACCGTTGCTGCTGAAATTCTGGAAACAGGAACAGAGTTTACCCTCACCATTACACATACGGGTGATGGAACAACTTCTTTGGCTCCTGGTGAGTATCTCTTTAAAGATGGCGCACAGGTAAGCATTGAGGCAATGCCGGGTGAATTCCATTTTTTTAAAGAATGGACTGTAAACGGCACCCCTCTGGAAGGCATGAATCCTGCGGTTATTCTCATGGAAAATGATACGGAAATAGACGCTGTGTTCAACATGAATACTTATAACCTCGTATTGAATGCTGAACCGGAAGAGGCTGCCGAACTGATGCAGGGCGAAGGAGAGTACGAACATGGACAAACGGCAGAAATTGCTTTGGAGCCTGCCATAGGGTATGTTTTCCTGCATTGGTTAGATGGAGAACAGATTCATTCAACCCGCACGGACTTTTTGATGGAACTAACCGAAAATAAAGAACTAACTGCTGTTTTTGAATACAGAGAACACGCGCTGGAAGTGGAGGTGCAGCCTTCAGAAGCAGGAATTGTTGAGGGGTCTGGTTCTTTTGGAATCAATTCTACTGTCAATGTTTCCACCACTCCCAATCCCGGATGGATTTTCCAAAACTGGACAGAAACGGTTGATGAAGTTGAAACAGAAGTTTCAACGGATCTGTCTTTTGATTTTATCCTTGACAGAGATGCCAGTTTTACCGCCAACTACGAACCTTTTACCCCGTCACTTCTGGTAGGTGTTCAAGGAAACGGAACCACCAACCCGGGAGAAGGCGACCATGTTTACACCTTTGGCGAGGAAATAACACTTACTGCCACCCCCGATGATGAGTGGAGGTTCGTCAACTGGGTGATCAACGACGCTGAATATGAAACCGAAGAGGTTACCATCACGATGGAAGACAATACAGAGGCAACCGCTACTTTTGAACCTACCGTGTTTGTCAACAATCTTTCGCCGGAAAAAGCGGTCAGTGTATTTCCCATACCTGCCCGGGATGAGCTTTCTGTTGTTTTTGCTGAAAAAGGAGACTGGAATTTGAGCATTGTTAACATAACAGGACACGTGGTGCACGTTTTTGAAAGGAATGTTGTGCCTGGAAAGACAGAAACGTTTGATATATCCCATTTAAAGGATGGTGTTTATTTTATCAGATCGCAGCATGATGATCGGATTTATCACACCAGGTTTATCAAAGAATAAAACCAAGCTGATAAGAATTTGACAGGAAAAAAAAACCGGGTTAACTTGTAAAAGATAACCCGGTTTTTTTTTCCAAAACTTCTGAAACGATTCAAAAGGGCAGATCGCCATCTCCCTCGCCCATATCACTCACCGTAGAGGTATCCTCTTGCTGCGTGGGAGGATTGGTGGAATCATTTGACTTTTGGGGTGAACCCAGGAAAGTCATCTGATTGCCCACGATCTCGGTAAAATACTTTTTGTTACCGTCTTTGTCCTCGTAAGTTCTGGTCTTGATCCTGCCTTCAAGGTAGATCTTATCACCCTTTTTCAGGTATTTTTCTGCCAGATCACCAAGTTGGTTCCACAAATTGATGTTGTGCCATTCGGTTTGCTCAGCACGATTGCCATCTCTGTCTTTGTAAAATTCGGTCGTAGCCAATGGAAAACTAGCCACTTTCGAACCACTTTCCAGGTTTCTAACTTCCGGGTCTTTCCCCAGGTTTCCAACTAAAATTACTTTGTTAACTCCAGCCATATCTTCAATTTTTAAATTAAAAAATAACATGAATTAAGTATAAATTTAAGGCAAAAAAATAAAAAATACAAATGAATGATTGTTAAATTCGTATTTTTTTTCAACCTTGAATCCACTAAAAAAAGGTTATTATCCACAAATTACACGAATCGTAAGCCCGGCAAAGCCAATGGACACTAATTTTAATGCCTGACATTCAGATAAATAAAAACACAATAATTTTCACGAACAGAAGCCCGATGAAGTCAATTTCCGCAAACTCGTTTTCGGAGTGGGCTCATCTTTTGGTTTCTTTTTTTATGCCGGACAAATGTAAAAACAAAAAAAGGAATGGGGTACGGACAATTTTTCTTTAAAAACCAGCAAAGGGGCCAGCAGGAGAAATCTTATTGTATAAGCATACTTGCTTTGCGCAGCACCATCGAACCAATGAAATCGTTTTCTGACCCGGAAGCAGTTGCGGTGAAATGCGCCTGATCAGAAAATACCTGAGACGTTGTTTCTTTTTTCCCTGAAACGCTAATTCATTAGCATACCCTCTGCTGCATGTTGGTTTTACAGAAAAACAGATGTTTTTAGGCTCAGAATCATGAATATGTATCAGACATGATTAAAAGTTATAATTTAGCCTTTTTATACACGTTGAATCATTGTAGAATAAAATGGTCTAAAACATCAATAATGATAAAACAAATTTTTACACTATCGGCCCTTTGGGTTTTAATTTTTTTGCCGGGCCCGGGTTTTTTATTCGCGCAGTCGGGGCAGGAACGCTTCATCTCTTTGGAGGAAGTTATTACAATTGCACGGGAGCAATCTCCGGATGCTATGGCAGCCAGACATCGCTACCGGGGCAGCTACTGGGAGTTCCGCTCTTTTAAAGCGGGTTATTTGCCAGGACTGACCCTTGATGCTACCCTGCCTAATCTGAACCGGAATATTCAGGCGGTAACCTTGCCTGACGGAAGTGATGTATTTGTAAGACGCAGTTTGGCTTCCTCCTCAGCCAATCTTTCCCTCAGTCAGAGAATAGGACCAACAGGAGGACGCATTTTTATGAATACCGGTTTGGAGCGGATAGACCTCATCCGTGAAGATGATGACAACATTACTTCTTATCTTTCCACCCCCGTGAATATCGGTTTTACCCAACCCATTTTTGGATACAATCCTTTTAAGTGGGAAAGAAAAATTGAACCCCTTCGGTTTCAGGAGGCACGCAAAAGGTATATTGAAAACCTGGAGTCCATTTCCGTAAGGGCCAATACGTTGTTTTTCGATCTGCTTCTGGCACAGATCAATATCGAGATCAACACGTTGAATCTGCAAAACAATGATACCCTCTACCAGATATCCAAAGGGAGGTTTTCTCTCGGTAAAATTGCTGAAAATGAACTCCTGCAAATGGAATTGAATGTTTTAAATTCGGAAGCACAGTTAGAACAGGCAAGAATCGATTATGAAGCAGCGCTGTTTAGTTTTCGCTCTTACCTCGGATTGGATAATGTGGATAACCTCACCCTTTTGGTTCCTGAAGAAAAGCATCAGCTGGTCATAGATGTGCAGGCAGCACTTTCGCAGGCGCGCCAGAACCGTTCCGACATCCTTGCGCTGGAAAGGAGTAAAATAGAAGCTGAAAGCGAAGTGAGCAGGGCAAGAGCTGAAAACCGCTTCAATGCCAATTTGTTTGCTGTTTACGGATTGACCCAAACAGCCAATGAATTTTCTGATGTATATGTAGATCCGCTTGATCAGCAACAGCTCCGTGTGGGGGTGCAGATACCTGTTCTCGACTGGGGCGTGGGAAAAGGAAGACTGCGCGTGGCAGAATCGAACCGTGAACTGGTGAATACCAATGTTCAACAATCATTGATTGATTTTGAACAGGAGGTTTTTCTCAGGGTGATGGAATTCAATATGCTGGAAAGACAACTATTGATCGCTTCCAAGGCAGATACCATTGCTGCTAAACGATATGAGGTCTCCAGGCAAAGATACCTGATCGGGCGTATTGATATACTTGAACTTAATATTGCCCTGCAGGAGAAAGACCAGGCAAAACAACGATACCTCGCAGCATTGCGAAACTACTGGAGAGGATTTTATGAAATGCGGCGGCTTACACTGTATGACTTTAAAGAGGATCAACCGATAACATTGGATTTTGATGAACTGTAACCTGGTGGTTCCTGTTTTCCCGGTTGCTTTTGTATTGAAGAGTCCAGTAAAAAAAGTATTTGTCCACAAATTTAATTGCTTGAAATTCAGCAATATAAAACAAAACAAAATTTACACGAATGTCTAAAAACAAGTTTTTAGACTGTACGCATTGAATTCAATAAAAATACTTCCTATGCTTAATTTTTCCGATACCACCCTTGACAAGATCATTGTTCACCATATTGGAAATCCCTCACACGATGAACCGCTGAACTGTTCCAAAGAGGAGTTTCCGCTGGAAGATCCCGATCTTGAAAAAATATTGACACGTTTTTTTCTACATCCCTTTCAAAAAAATGATCCTGGTTTCTATAATTTTAAACACGATAGTGATTTAAACCTCAACGAAATGTATCACTATGCCGAACGAATGTTTAACCCGCAGGAGAATTTCCAACTACAATCGGTGAACATGGCAAAGCACCTGTATGAAAAGTCGGATCATCCCAAAATAAAATCAGGTGAGTTGTATGTTGTCTTTCTGCAGAACTGCTTAGTGGATGATGAAGTAACCGATGGCATTGGCATTTTTAAATCAGAAAACAAAGACCTGTTTTTAAAAGTATATGCCGGAGGAGAGCAATGCAGCATTGAATATCAGGACGGTATCAACATACACAAACTCGACAAAGGGTGCATTATTTTTAACACAGAAAAAGACCTCGGTTACAAGATATGTATTCTTGATAAAACCAACAATGATGAAACCCGGTTTTGGAAAGATGAATTTTTGAAAATCGCCCCCCGCGACGATGATTTTTATCATACCAAAACAGCCATGAACATGGCACGTAATTTCTGCAATACCGTTTTGGCGGAGAAAGAAGAATTATCAACCAATAAACAACTGGAAGTGAAAGATAAAGTGCTTCAGTATTTTTCGGAAAAGGAAACATTTGACCATGATTCTTTTGAAAAGGAAGTTTTTGACGAACCACAGGTGGTGGACTCTTACAGGGATTTCAGAAAACAATTTGCCGAACAAAATGACCTGACTACGAAAGATACATTTGACATTGCCGAAAATGCCGTAAAAAAGGAGAAGAAATTTTTTAAAAGTGTGATCAAACTCGATAAAAATTTCCATATTTACGTGCATGGAAATCCCAATATGATAGAAAAAGGGTTTGATGACACCCGGGGAAAGTTCTTCTACCGGCTGTTTTTCGAGGAAGAAAAGTAAAATCCGGCAAGGAAGGTGATTGCTGATTATTTTCGTTTCATGGGATATAGATAATTTTTATTGACAAAAGTAAACAGACAGCTATACTTTTTGTTAACATTGTTTCGCATGTTTTTG
>CAYMLS010000119.1:0-6830 GCA_964390665.1 uncultured Bacteroidales bacterium
CATTCAGGATGATACAGGTGCTATCCTTATTGATGACGCAGATGGTATTATTACCACAGAATACAACCTTTATGATGGTATCAGTGGATTAAGAGGAACATTAAGTGTTTACAATGAATTGTTGCAGTTTGTTCCTGCCGAAGATCCCGGGGCAGCCACCTCTTCTGACAATACTGTTGAACCGACATTGATGACTCTCGACGAGCTTACACCGGCAGACCAGTCTATGTTGGTTCGCATCAATGGGGTACAATTTAATACGGATGAAACCACATTTAACCCCAGCAACAGTTATGACATTATGGATCCCTCCGGAACGGGTATTTTGCGTACCCCCAGTCAGAGTGCAGAACTTGATTATTTCGGCACAGGTATCCCCGGAGGCACCAACGATATGATATTTCTGGTATCACAGTTCAACGAGACCATGCAGGTTTTTCCGCGATCGATCGAGGATATTTACATTGATGGTGTTCCAGCTTTTACATTAACTTTTGACGTAAAAGATGAAGAAGACAACGCTGTTACAGATGCTGTTGTAACTTTTGATGGTGAAACCTACGCTGCTGGTGAATATGTATTTGAAGATGTATTGGCAGGAAATTATGATTATTCGGTGGAAAAATCCGGATTTTACACCCGCAATGGCAATGTATCATTGTCAGGAAGCGATATTACACTTTCTGTGGTTCTGGTAGCAGAAGACAACGCTGCTGTAACCGCATTTCCTTTTACCGAAGGATTTGATGTGGATGATGTACCTCCCGGCAACTGGTCGCACTATATGGCAGATGCCGGTAGCTGGCAGTTCAATTCTGACATTGTAAATTCCGGCGATGGTGCCGTTTTCCATACTTTTACCTCTGCCGGAGAACCTGCCGATTCATGGCTGGTATCTCCTCAGTTGGTTATTGATGCTGAAAGCGAACTTCTTCTCAAGTTTTTCGAAAGAAATGGTTTGATGAATGATTATGCCTACAGCGGGGTAAAGATCTCCACTGGTAGCGGAAACCCCATTCACGATGAGTTCGAAGAGGTATACGAGTCATCAGCAAGTCTGAATAATTTTACCGAAAAAGTCATTGATTTATCCGATTATACCGGAGAGGTTATTTATATTGCTTTTCATTACCAGGGAGAAAACGCTCATCAATGGTATGTTGATGATTTCAGTGTGGAACCAGCACCCGAAGCGATTGAAGTAGCGGATATTGCTACATTGCGCCAGCAGGATCCTGGTAATCTGGTTTATCACCTCACGGGTGAGGCAATACTTACACATCAGCACGGTCAGCGCAATCAGAAGTACATACAGGATGCAACCGGTGCCATTGTGATAGACGACCCCGGTATGGTCATCACTACTGCATATGAACTGTATGATGGTATTACCGGTATCAAAGGAACACTTAGTGTATACAACAACCTTATTCAGTTTACCCCTGCAGAAGATCCGGGTGCTGCTACCTCATCCGGTAATACGGTTGATCCTTTGGTGGTAACTTTGGCAGATATTACGCCAGAACATCAGGCCATGTTGATCTGGGTGGAAGGGGTTACCTTTGATACGGATGAAAATATTTTTACCTCCAGTTTTTCTTATCCCATTTCTGATGAAAGCGGTTCTTCTATCTTCAGAACGCCCAGTGGCAGTGCCGAACTGGACTACTTTGAAACCGGTATTCCTGTTGATCCCACAGATATGATCGCATTGGTCAGCCAGTTTGGCGACGATATGCAGATATTTGCCAGATCATTGGACGACTTTGGAGCAGGTGTAAATGTTGAAAATATTGTTGCAGGCGATGACATGATGATCTATCCCAACCCTGTGCATGATCAGTTGCAAATAAAACTCAGCAAAGACTTTGCTGAAATTATCATTGTAAACAGCATAGGGCAGCAGGTGGAGCGCATAAGCGATCCTTCTGACCTTTTCAATGTGGATATGAAAAATATGCAAAGCGGACTCTATTTCATCAGTTTTATTGAAGAGAACGGACAGGTTGAGACAAGAAAAATCATCAAAAGATAATGATCTGATGCTCAACAAATTTGCTATTGCATAAGACGATATGCAAAAAAAAGGTGGTTTCTTCCGGAAATCACCTTTTTTTGTGGGGGGGGGAATATGGTTTCGGGAAAACATGAATTCTACTTCATTATGCCAGTTTCCAAAAAATTTGTTTCGGTAGATTCTATAACATGATTCCACTAAAAGAAGTTTATCAACCATAAACCGGAGCGAAGTGATTCCCGAAAGGGTCAATCTCACAAATTGAACTTGTATTTGATGATTCTAATCGATCATATCCTGATTGCTAATGCTTTTTGGTTATAAAAATTCAGCAGCATCTGAAGCGGAACGGGAGAAATATCTTTTGTTAAGGTGGATTTTCTTTGAGAGGGTTATGGGCAGAAACAAAAATTCCATCCCACTCATAGCAGGATGGAATTTTTCTTCAAAAACCATGAACGGTTCTGTTCATTTTTTCATGCGCAATGAATTCAGCGAGTTATTCATCGTCTTCATCACCGGTAACAACATTCACCAACTCAAACTGTGGCGGATCGCCGGCAGCGGTGCAAATGTATTCAGCGGTGGGATTACGACGTACCCAGTTGTCGGCAAAAGTCTGAAAGCTAACAAAATAGTGTACTTCAATGCCTTCCACCTCGGGTTGTGCATTGGGGTATTTATGCTGTAGCAGTTGTGGAATACCTTCTTCCACAATTCTGCGGAACATTTCCTCTCTGGCAGCCTCCTCACCATCACTTTCATAAATAGCGCCCAATTCGGGGTCGGCATATGAGCCATCTTCAAGCTCATCCAGTCTGCGCGATAGTAACCTTACATCAAAATTATTGTAAAAGGCACTGGCGCCGTAATAGTAGGCAAAATCATCGTAAGGCAACTCCTGCTTCCCGATGGGATCAACCTCTACCAGGTACATATAATCATCAGAACGCATCGTAAAGCTGACTGTAGGATCAAAAGCCCAGCCTAATTCACCATAAATATACTGTTCTGACCTTTCTTCCACATAGGGTTCTTTGATCCACAGTGCACCATTATACTGGTATTTATCAATTCTTTCAACGTTTTCTTCCCCGTCGTAGTAATTATATTTAATGACCTGTTCTGCATTTACCGGTGCATAAGCAAATTCAGCACTTAAAAAAGAGGGCAGATACATTTCGGGTGGATTTTCCTCATTGAAACTTTGAAAGTTGGCAACATAACCTGACCATTTCTGATAATCTTCTTCGGTAAGTTCATATCCCACGTAAGGAATATTTTCAATTGTTTCTGTCCACACCCAGTTTGAGGCGATCAGTTCATATCTGTCCAGATTCATGATCGTTTCACCTCCGGTATCGAACCGGTAGATGACAGGGACAACATCACCTTCCTGAGCATCTGTGAAATTTTTCAGCAAAAAGGATGGCAACAAGCTTTGAGGATTGTTCTGCTCAGAGAAAGCACCATCCACACCAATATTGCTATAATCCTCTTCGGTTAGTTCGTATCCAAATCCTGCCTTCCACCAGTCGGGTTCAAGCAAGAAATGATTGAATGTTATGATAGCATTGCTGCCTTGGCGCAGGGTAACAAACCTGAGTTTTAAAATGTCGGGTATGTATTCCTTGGAGGAGATGGTATCATTGAAAGCATGATACTCTTCAATAAATCCATCAAACATATCGTAATCACTTTCCTGGAGAGTGTATGAAAAGTTTTCATTGTAGGGTTCCCTTTCGTTGTCCATGGTTTCATAAAGTTCTTCATTGGGGTCGCAGGAAATAAAAATCAACATCCCAATGAAAAAGATCCGGAAAATATTCTTTCTGTTGTACTTCATATTTTTAAGTTATAAATTATGATCAAAATCATTAAAACTTTACGCTGAGTGATGTGGTCCAGGTACGACCCCAACCATAAAAAACCAGGGCAGTGTCGTAATCAAAGGATGTTCCATCTGTAGCATCTCTTATTACCTCCGTATCGAAGATATTGTTGATATTTGAAATCAATGTTGCATCTAATCCGGCAATTTTAAACCGGTATCTTACGTTAAAGTCAAACAATTGATAATCGGGCATCCGCCATGAATTAACCCCTCTGTTATCGATATCACCGCGGTCTTCAACATTAAAATCAGCCCATAAACGATCATAGTGGTTGGCATCAAATCCAATTCTTAAATCTTTCAGTATTTCATAATCAACACCAAGGGCGGCAGTTGTTTGGGCTGAATTTCCTACTTTCAGTCCGGCTCCATATACTTCAACACTGTCAATTAAAACCTGGTTTTCATCAAAAACTTCTGCAACAAGATCGTCTTGCCATACCCAATCGCCATAAGAGAACATTCCTCTGATCTGCAAATTATCAGTAGGGCGAAGGGTAAAATCAACTTCAACACCCTGGTGTAGTGCATCCAACCCGGTAATATTGGCAATGATATTTTGCCCCAGATTTCTTACCAAAGCTTTGTTCAACCATTCGGTTCTGTATAAAACTACATTGGCAGCAGCAAATTTACTCCTCAAACCATACCCTAACTCTGCGGTAAACACATCCTCATTATTAACTTCCTCATTTACTACATTGGTAAAACCAATAAATGCAAACCGGAAAAAAGGAGCACGGGTGAAGTATCCTGTATTGGCAAATACATTGTGAAATTCATTGATATTGTAGTTGACGCCCCCTTTCAAACTCCATCCGGTAAAATCTACCCAATCAGTCTGTTGCAATGGATCATCATCGGCATAAGAGAAAAAATCAGTTCTGCGATAATACTTTTGTGAGGCAGTACCCGATACAAAAGCCGAGTATGTATCCGTTACATATTCTGCCTGCGCAAATAAACCTGACCATAATACTTCTCCGGTGTCATTGTAAACGATCTTATCTTCTTCCTTTAGTCTGGTAGAAGGATCCCTGTTGATATTTGAGGAGATAACCTCGCCATTTCGAATACTGTTATCTTCAAAATGACTGCCGCCCAGCAGATCGGTAATTTTCTGATAATGATATCCTTTGTAGTACCTGAGATCAAGTCCGCCTGTATATCTCCAGTTGTTCACTTCTTTTTGAAGGGTTGATAATGAACCATACCAGTCATGTTCATTTACTGATTGACCTATCACTGCTCTTGATCCGTTGGCAGACATACGATTGATTTCTGCAACGGCGTCGAAATCCAAATAACCTTCCGGAGTAGTCAATGGTTGATCTTCAATAGGAATATCTGGATCATCAAATCTGTCCCATTGTAGCAAGTCACTTTCTGGTCCAATTATTCTTCTGCCTCCACCCGATGAAATGGAAGTGTATAAAGCAGTAGAGAGAGTGGTGGTGGGGTTGACAGACCAGTAATGATTGAGTGAAATCTGAGGTTTATGGTATTCATTATACGAGGCGGAAAAGCGTTCCCCGTTCCTGATCCCGACAGAAGGGTTGTACCGGATACCATCTGGATGATCCCTATAGGTTTGAATCCTTCGTCTTGGCCACCTTTGGTTATGCCATTGCGGAGCACCAAAAGCGGTAAAACTTATAATATGCTTATCATTTAATTCTTTGGAAACATTCAGAAAGTAGCTCCATCCGTCAAACTCGGTTCCATCTACAAATCCCTGTCCGGTGGTTCTTCCACCCAGTGCCGTTAACGCCCATCCGTTTTCCAGTTTCCCGGTTGAAAGAGACAAGGATCTGCGTTGATATCCGTCATGCCCAAATCCGTAAAAAACGGAACCACCTTTTTTGGCATCAGTGGTTTTTGTCACTATATTGATGGTACCTCCAACGGAACTTATTGCCAGTCTGGATGCTCCCAGACCTCTTTGCACCTGCATGGTTTGGGTTACATCTGAAAGTCCTGCCCAGTTCGACCAGTATACCCGTCCGTTTTCCATATCATTCACAGGTACACCATTGATCAGTACGCCCACATTATTGGAGTCGAAACCACGCATATTGATCCTTCCGTCACCAAATCCACCACCATCTTTGGTGGCATAAACGCTGGGAGTTGATTTCAGAATTTCAGGGAATTCCTGTGAACCAAGCCGCTCGGTGATCACCTCAGCACTGATCGTGGAGATAGCCACCGGTGTTTCACGGTCGCGGGCAATCGATGATACGGCTACTACAAATTCTTCCAGAATTTCCACCTCGCTTTCCAACGCTACATTTATTTCTGTTGTACTTCCGTCAACAGCAACTTCGCGGGTTTGCATACCCACAAATGTGAAAACAAGATCAGATCCTACCTCGGCATTGATTTCGTAGTATCCATTAATATCGGTAACGGTTCCTGTAGTCGTACCTTTTATTTGTACGTTTACGCCAGGAATTGTTTCATTGGTGGCCTGGTCTCTGACAGTTCCACTTATTTCTATTCGCTGCGCCATTGCGCTTTGCGAAAAAAGCAGGTTCAGTGTCAAAAAAGCCACCAACCATAAACTCTGTTTAAATTTCATACTCATTAAAAATTTAGGTGTTTAAATTGAGAGATGGTTTATTAAATTCTAAATTCAACCATTTCTTTCAGATAACTGATTATTCATAATTTAAGTATTTAAAATTTGATGATATACTGCTTGTAAACCCGCTGTTTCCATACATTGAAAACCGCCATCATTGTTGATGAGCGCTAACTTTTTCCGAAAGAAAACAGGCATACAGGTGCGTTTATTGGGTCTTTTCATGGTTTGGTTCGCAAGTATGGAAAACTTAGAAAACTTCTGCGAAATTATAATTAAAAAAAGAATTTCTGAAAAAAAACGAACGATATCTTTTGGGGTAGGCAGGGGAGGAG
>CAYMLS010000119.1:6840-13831 GCA_964390665.1 uncultured Bacteroidales bacterium
CAGGTAAATTGCAATGATGGTTTGACCGAAAAACAGTTTTGAAGACAAGCACAACTGCGTCATTTGTGTTTTCTTTATTTGCAGGCACCCATTCATAAAAATCCCTGCAAGTCCGGGATAAGGTCTTGCAGGGATTTTTTTACATTAAGAAAAAGGGGAGGGGGCATTAGTTGGTATCTTCCACCACTTTTTTAGCATTTACAACAATTTCTTCACTTTCCGAATCAAAATCGATGTAAATCTCATCACCTTCTGCTACTTTGGATTTGATGATCTCTTCTGCCAAAGGATCTTCAAGGTATTTCTGTATAGCACGTTTCAACGGACGTGCCCCGTATGCAGAATCCCATCCTTTGTCGGCGATATATTCCTTGGCACTATCAGAAAGTATAACTTTATAACCCAGCAGGTTAATGCGCTCATACAGTTTTTGCAGTTCAATATCAATAATTTTGAAAATGGATTCTTTTTCAAGATTATCAAATATCACAACATCATCAACCCTGTTTAAGAACTCAGGAGCGAAAGATTTTTTCAGTGCATTTTCAATTACACTTTGGGCATACTCTTTACCTTTCGATTTTTTGGCGCTGGTATTGAAACCCACACCCATTCCAAAGTCTTTTAACTGACGTGAGCCAATATTGGAAGTCATGATGATGATGGTGTTCTTAAAATCAATTTTTCTTCCCAAACTATCGGTCAATTGTCCGTCATCGAGCATTTGTAGCAGCAGATGAAAAACATCAGGGTGCGCCTTTTCAATTTCATCCAGCAGAATTACGGAGTAAGGTTTGCGTCTTACTTTTTCGGTAAGTTGACCACCCTCTTCATATCCAACATATCCGGGAGGCGCTCCGATCAAACGGCTAACGGCAAATTTTTCCATGTATTCGCTCATATCGATTCTGATAATGGCATCATCAGAATCAAAGAGATGTTTGGAAAGCACTTTTGCCAGGTGGGTTTTTCCTACTCCGGTAGGTCCAAGGAAAATAAATGAACCGATGGGTTTTGCCGGATCTTTAAGTCCTGCCCGGTTTCGACGAATGGATTTCACCACTTTCCTGATGGCATCGTTTTGTCCGATCACGCTCATTTCCAGATCATCTTCCATGCTAATGAGACGTTGACTTTCATTGAGCGCAATTCTCTGAACCGGTACACCGGTCATCATGGAAACCACTTCAGATACATTCTGTTCGGTAACAATTTCGCGATGCAGTTGCGATTCTTCTTCCCAGGCTCTTTTTTCCCTTTCCAGAAGGTCCATCAACTCACGTTCCTGATCTCTGAATTTGGCAGCCTGCTCGTATTTCTGACTTTTTATCGCTTTGGTTTTTTCTTCTCTTACCACATCAATGCGGTTTTCAATGCTGATAATGTTTTCTGGTACCTTGATGTTGGTAATGTGTACCCTTGACCCTGCTTCGTCCATGGCATCAATTGCTTTATCGGGTAGGCAGCGGTCGCTGATATATCTGTTGGTAAGTGCCACACACGATTTGATGGCTTCGGGTGAATAGGAAACCAGGTGATGATCCTCGTATTTTTTCTTGATGTTGTTAAGAATCTCGATGGTTTCATCGGATGTTGTGGGATCGATCAAAACTTTCTGGAATCTTCTTTCCAGTGCGCCATCTTTTTCAATGTGCTGGCGGTATTCATCAAGGGTAGTAGCACCAATGCATTGTATTTCGCCTCTGGCCAGTGCGGGTTTAAACATGTTGGAGGCATCCAGTGAACCACTGGCACCACCAGCACCCACAATGGTATGGATCTCATCAATAAAAAGAATAACATCGGGCGTTTTTTCCAGCTCATTGAGCAGTGCCTTCATCCGTTCTTCAAATTGGCCACGATATTTGGTGCCTGCAACCAGCGAAGCAATATCGAGCGTAACAATTCTTTTGTTGAACAAAGCCCTTGACACTTTTCGCTGCACAATCCTCAGAGCGAGTCCTTCGGCGATGGCTGATTTACCTACACCAGGTTCACCGATCAGTATCGGGTTGTTTTTTTTGCGTCTGGATAAAATTTGTGCAATTCTTTCCAGTTCTTTTTCGCGTCCCACCACCGGATCTAAACGGTCTTCTTCTGCCGCTTTGGTGAGATCACGTCCGAAGTTATCGAGAACCGGTGTTTTCGACTTATCAGAATACTTTTTGAAGCTGCCACCGAAA
Source organism: uncultured Bacteroidales bacterium (assembly GCA_964390665.1). Classification (GTDB taxonomy): domain Bacteria; phylum Bacteroidota; class Bacteroidia; order Bacteroidales; family UBA7960; genus SKVR01. The sequence goes on from CAYMLS010000119.1 coordinate 9,024, forward strand.
CCACCTGATCCGCCTCCTTCGGAAGTTTCGTCATCGTCGGAGCTTTGAGAAAGTTCATTTCTGGGGTCAAAACTTTTATACGAAGGATTTTCGTTGTCAGTTTTGAGTTGAATGATCTCTTCTTTGATTCCCTCATAAACAACACCCTGCTGGTGCAACAGGCGTGTGGCAAGATTTTCCTTGTCTTTAAGGATGGAGAGCAGCAGGTGTTCGGTACCTATAATTTCACTGTTAAACACTTTTGCTTCCAGATAGGTAATTTTCAATACTCTTTCTGCCTGCTTTACAAGGGGGATATTCTCAACGCTGCGACTTTTTTTGGAATCGGTGCGTATTGTTCTTTCGATGTTTGATTTGATTTTGTGAAGATCCACCCCCAGATTCATCAGAATCTGAATAGCCAGACCTTCGCCTTCACGGATAATGCCAAGTAACAGGTGTTCAATACCAATATAGTCGTTGCCGTTTCTCACGGCTTCTTCTCTACTGTATGTAATCACATCTTTTACTCTGGGAGAAAATTTCGCTTCCATATTTGTTTTGCGATATAAAAATTAAAAAAATAGTACGATTTCAAAGTTATATACAATATTGAATAAACAAGGTGTAAAACACATTAAATTTATTCACAATTGTTATAAAAAAAACAATTTTTGCCGGATCATGTTCGATACGGTTATTGAATCAATTAACAACGACCGAAAACGAGCATTTGTTATGGCCGAAAACTTATTAACAAGAAAAATGCCAATTTGTTAGTAAATTCGTAATTACAGGGAAGGAAAGGTCTTTTTTTTCCATAAAAAAACCGTAATTTCGTGGTTTGGAAAAAAAATAAAACGATATCCATAAATTACTAAAAATCAAGTATGTCAGACGAGAAGATAACGAAAGTTAATATTGAAGATCAAATGAAAAGTGCCTACATCGACTATGCGATGTCGGTAATTGTGTCTCGTGCTTTGCCCGATGTAAGGGATGGATTGAAGCCTGTGCACAGAAGAGTGCTGTTTGGTATGTCGGAACTGGGTATTTTGAGCAACCGTCCGTATAAAAAATCTGCCAGGATCGTGGGAGAGGTGTTGGGTAAATACCATCCTCATGGCGACAGCTCCGTTTATGATGCTATGGTGCGTATGGCACAAACATGGTCGTTAAGGTACCCATTGGTAGACGGACAGGGTAATTTTGGTAGTGTTGACGGCGATAGCCCTGCGGCAATGAGGTATACTGAAGCGCGTCTGCAAAAGATCGCTGAGGAATTGCTTCTGGATTTGAATAAAGAAACAGTTGATTTTCAACTCAATTTTGATGATACCCTTGAAGAACCCTCCGTTTTACCTGCCAAAGTACCCAATCTGCTCATCAATGGTGCTAGTGGAATTGCCGTGGGTATGGCAACCAACATGCCGCCGCACAACCTGAGTGAAGTAATTGAAGGGATTACAAATTATATTGATAATAATGATATTGAAATAGATGAACTCATGGAGTTTATCAAAGCTCCTGATTTCCCCACCGGAGGAATTATTTACGGACACGAAGGTGTTAAAGAAGCTTATCGTACCGGAAAGGGGAGGATCGTTGTAAGAGGTGAAGCCACTTTTGAAGGAGAAGACAGCGGAAAACAAACCATTATTGTTACCTCTATCCCTTATCAGGTTAACAAGGCCGAGATGATCAAGAAAACAGCAGACCTTGTAAATGATAAGAAGATCGAAGGAATTACCGATATCAGAGATGAATCTGACAGAAACGGACTGAGGATCGTGTATGAACTGAGAAGAGATGCTGTGCCCAATGTTGTTTTGAACCTTCTCTACCAGCACACAGGTTTGCAAACCGCCTTTAATGTAAACAATATAGCACTGGTGAAGGGTCGGCCTGAATTGCTTAACCTCAAAGATCTGATCAAACATTTTGTTGATCACCGTCATGAGGTGGTAACCCGCCGTACCCAGTTTGAACTCAGGGAAGCAGAAAAGAGAGCACATATTCTTGAAGGACTGATCATAGCGCTTGATAATATTGACGCAGTGATTGAACTCATCAAAAAGAGTAAAACACCCGAAGAGGCGAGAAATGGACTTATTGACAGTTTTAGTCTGTCAGAAGTGCAGGCAAGGGCGATCTTATCCATGCAATTGCAAAGACTAACAGGTCTGGAAATTGAAAAAATCAAGGATGAATACAATGAACTGCTCAAAACAATTGAACACCTGAAATCTATTCTGGAAAGCGTTGAATTGAGAATGCAGATCATCAAAGATGAACTAGCGGAGATCAAAGAAAAGTATGGCGATGAATCCAGGTCAAAAATTGAATATACTGCCAATGATTTCAGGGTGGAAGATACCATCCCGGATGAAGATATGGTCATAACCATTTCGCACATGGGATATATCAAAAGAACGCCATTGGTTGATTTCCGCACCCAGGGCAGGGGAGGAATGGGTTCTAAAGGATCGGTAACACGTGAGGAAGATTTTGTGGAATACCTGTTTCATGCCACCAATCATAATTATTTGATCTTTTTTACCGAGCAGGGTAAGTGTTTCTGGAAAAGGGTGTTTGAAATTCCCGAGGGTTCGAAAAACACCAAGGGAAGACCTATTCAGAACCTTATAAACATAACAGTGGATGATAAGATCAAAGCTTTTATAAAAGTAAAAGACCTTACAGATCAGGAGTATATTGAGAATAATTTTATTATTTTTGGAACAAAAAAAGGAATCATTAAAAAAACGACGCTCGAATCCTATTCGCGGCCCCGGGCCAATGGTATCAATGCCATTACCATACGCGAAGACGATGAATTGCTGGCGGCAAACCTTACCAATGGCAACAGTGAAATTCTCATTGCTGCCAAAAATGGTAAAGCCATCCGGTTTCATGAGAAATCTATCCGTGCCTCCGGAAGAAATGCTTCAGGAGTAAAAGGAATCACCTTAAATGATGAAAAGGATGAAGTGGTTAGCATGGTTTGTGTTGATGACCCCGAAAGTTCATTGCTTGTTGTTTCGGAAAACGGTTTCGGAAAACGTTCTTTCCTCAACGAATACCGCATCACAAACAGGGGAGGAAAAGGTGTGAAAACCATGAATGTAACCGAAAAAACAGGTAGTTTGATCGCTATGGTGAATGTAGCAGATTCGGATGATCTGATGATCATTAACAAATCGGGCATTACCATCAGACTATCAGTTGAAAGTTTAAGAAATATGGGAAGAGCTACCCAGGGCGTAAAACTTATCAACCTGAAAAACTCAGATAAAATTGCTGCCGTAGCCAAAATCCAGGAAAAATCAGAAGATGTTCCTGATGAAGAAATCCCTGATCAGCCCGAATAAAATGGCAATTTTAAAGAATGGCAATATTTTTGTTTAATCTAAGTTTTAGTGTTAAAATTGATTACCCTAAATTTGTACAATCAAAATAAATTAATCAAAAAAATCAAAATCACATGATGATGAAAAAAATCGCAATTATTGCTATAACACTTTTGTTTTTTGTGAACATTGCAGAAGCACAAAAGAGGGAAGTAAGAAGAGCAAACAGGAGTTTGAATAACGCAGAGTTGGCTGAGGCACTCAGTCATATAAACAATGCGTTAGAGGACGAATCTACTAAAAATGAAGCAGATACATGGGTATTGTACACCCAGATATTGATGGAGATATCAGCTTCAGAAGACGAATCAGTGAAAAACCTTGTTGAAGATCCGTTGGACAAAGCCTTTGAGGCTATCCAAAAAGCAGAAGAGCTGGATGAGGAAAATAAGAATATGCTCGATATTCAACAAACGTTTCTGGTTTTATCTGAGTACTTTTTCAATGCAGCTGCCATTGAATACAATGAAGAAAACTTTGACAAGGCAAGCAAATTGTTTTTTAAATCCTACAAAGTGAGTGAATCTTTTGAATCCATTGATACTTCCACTTTGTATAATGCAGGACTTTCTGCAGAAATGGCAGGAAATATTGATGATGCTTATGACTACTACGTTGAGGTAGAAGAATTAGAGTATGATCAACCTTTTCTTTATAGTTCTCTTGCCAATATCAGCACACAAAAAGAAAATACAGACGAGGCTGTAGAATGGATCAAAAAAGGACGGGAGAGGTATCCTGAAAACCTGGACCTGATCTTCTCAGAAGCCAATATTTATTTAACTACCGGTAATATAAAGGAGGCCGAGCGTATCCTTGAAATTGCCATTGAGAGAGATCCTGAGAATCCGAATTTGCATTATGCTTTTGCCGTGAACTATGATCAGATGTCGAGAGACACCTTGTACACCAAGGAGGAGAGGCAATTTGCCTATGAAGAAGCCATCAAGGCTTATGAGAAAGCCATTGAACTAAAACCTGATTACTTCGATGCCATCTATAACCTCGGTGCCATGCACTTCAATGAAGGTATTTCGTTATATGTAGAGGCAGAAAATATTCTAAGGGAAGATATGGATTTTCAAGCCTACGAAGAAAAAGAAAAAGAAGTACTGGCACTTTGGTTGGAGGCCCAGCCATACCTGGAACAAGCTTTTGAAATGATCGATGAAGATGATCCGAACTACGAAGTTGTTTTGAGATCGCTCAGAGAACTTTACATGAGAACCAAACAAGAAGAAAAAGTTGAAGAGGTAAATGCTTTGTGGGAAGAGAAATTTGGTGCTCCGATAGAAGGTGCACCGGTAGAAGAAGAATAGAAAACAATTCATACGACTGAATTATAAAAAAATCAAAGGGTGGAAATATTTTCCCACCCTTTGATTTTTACTTTTCAACTTAACATAATATAAATTATAG
>CAYMLS010000120.1:0-13791 GCA_964390665.1 uncultured Bacteroidales bacterium
TGCACCGGGTCCGGGAGCCGGCCGGATTTCTCTCCCGCCTCAAAGCGCTCGGAGACGATATCAAGAGGGCTTCCGAACTTGACCATTACCTGCCGACATCAGAAAATATATGGGCACAGGATTTTACCGGCAACTTCAAAGATTTTAAGGAGACCCGGGCACGACTTTTTTTGGAAATGGTTGCTGTGGAAGGGGGAACTTTTACCATGGGATGTACTGCCCCTTTCGGAGAAGATTGTTTTCACGACGAAAAACCTCCACATGATATAACCCTCAATCGCTTTTACATTAGCAGGTATCCGGTCACTCAGCAGCAATGGCTTTTGGTGATGGGCAGTCATGAGAGTCGAAATCGCGGATGCCGGCAATGTCCTGTTGAGTCGGTTAGCTGGGAAGATATTCAGTTATTTTTAAAGCGGCTCAATCAGATCACCGGAAAAAATTACACGCTGCCCACAGAGGCGCAATGGGAATTTGCTGCAAGGGGAGGTAACAATACCAAAGGTTTTATTTATTCGGGAAGTAATGATCCGCATGAAGTTGCGTGGTTTAGAGAGACCAGCGATGGCACACGTCCCGTGGGGCAAAAACTACCCAACGAATTAGGACTGTATGATATGAGCGGCAATGTCTGGGAATGGTGCCTGGATTGGAAAATCCCTTATACTTTCGGTGCCAAAACCGACCCGGTGGCACTGAGCAACGGCAGCAGAAAAGTGCTACGTGGAGGAGCCTGGAACAGTTTGAAGCGCTCGTGCCGCATATCTAACCGCCACGACGGCAACCCGCAATTCCGAAATAATAACTATGGTTTCAGACTGGTGCTGACAGAATGAATGCCTGATGTGACGCTTTGCTGGCATTGCGCTTTGCTGGCATTACGCTTCGCTGGCATTATGCTTCGCTGGCATTATGCTTTGCTGTCATTATGCTTTGCTGTCATTATGCTTTGCTGTCATTATGCTTCGCTGTCATTATGCTTTGCTGTCATTATGCTTCGCTGGCATTATACATTCATTGTCATTTCCCACCAATGACTACAAAATGACCCCTCAATGACCACCCAATGACCACTAAATGACTACAAAATGACCCCTTAATGACCACCCAATGACCTCCCAATGACCTCCCTCCCGGCATCTTTACCAAAAACCTTCACCCAATGATTAGATTTTCCATTTTAACATTTAAAGTTTTGTTAAAATCACTTAAACTGCTTATTTTTGTGGATCGGAATGAGTTTTTAATGTTAAAATAATACCCGTCAATGGTATTTCAGTGGTTTGAAGATGAATTGAATAGCGTGGCTTTGCAATGCCGGTTTTCACAAAATATCTTCGGTATGGGTGGAAGCAAAGGACAACAGAACTGATTGGTTCTGTATCCCGTCAGGATGCATCCATGACCTCAGTCGAATTATCTGTAAAAGTATTGTTTACGGTGCAAGCGCCGGACTTTTTCTAATTTGTAAACAGAATTTGAGTGATATAATAATTGAGTACAGTCTAAAAACTTGTTTTTAGACATTCGTGTAAAATTTGTTTTATATTGCTGAATTTCAATCAATTAAATTCGTGTAAATTTGTGGAAATTTGTGGACAAATACTTTTTTTACTGGACTCATAACTTAAAAATGCAGGAAATTGACAGTTTATCATAACATGAACAAAGAACATCCATCGATTCGTGGAAGGTTGCTGAAAAAACAAAACAGGAGAACAACAACAAGAAAAAGGAAAACAAAATAAATATCAATACAAAAAAAACAGTATGAGAAAATTTACCACATTCCTGATCACGGTGTTTTGGGCTGTTTCGGCCTTTGCCCAGTCATCCGTAAAGGTTGAATCATTTCAAATGTTGCCCAACGATCTTGATGCCCGGGTACATTATCCACAAAAAGATCAGAACGGAGAAACCTGTGCCATCATAAAAGTGGTCACTACCCAAACAGGATTTGAATGGGAGCCAGATGGACTGGGTATCGTGGATGCACCCTACAAAACAGGTGAATACTGGTTGTATGTGCCCCGTGGCGCAAGGCGTCTTACCATCAAACATCGTAACTTCGGTGTATTGCGCAACTATCATTACACCTTGCCCATTGAGGCAGCAACAGTTTACGAAATGGTTCTCGACATTGATGATACAAACATGGATGATGATGATGACGATATAATTATTTCGCAATGGCTGACCGTGGAATCACAACCCACCGATGCCGATGTTTTTATCAATGATCAATGGGTGGGCACCACGCCCTATCGGCAAAAATACACACAGGGAACTTATAACTACCGGATTGAGAAAAAGAATTATGTCAGTGAACCTGGCAGACTGGAGATTCTGGATGAACCCGTGGATATGAGGTTTGCCCTTCGTCCGGATTTCGGAAACCTGGTCATAACATCGGCACCGGAAAGCGGAATGAAGATCTACCTGGATGATGAAAATACAGGGATGGTTACACCAGATACAATATCAAACCTTGCATCCGGAACATATACCGTTAAGCTGATCAGCCCATGGTATAAAACTTCCGCCCAAAGGGTGTACGTGGAACCTGGCAGGGAGATGTCCGTCGACTTTTCATTGGAAAGGTCTGACTACGGAACTGTTCGTTTGTATTCAGATCCCATGGCAGAAATATTTATCAATGGCAGACCTGCCAGAGAGCAGAACCGGAATGAAATACGACTTCTTCCTGGTGTTTATGAACTCAAAGCCGAACTCGAAAAGCACGAAAGTGTCAGCAAAGAATTGATCGTCAGACCTTATGAAAATACCAACCTCGAACTTTTTCCCAAACCGCGCACAGGAAACCTGGAGATCTTTACCCAACCTGCCAAAGCACAGGTGCTTATCAATGGTGAGTACAGGGGCGATTCACCGATGAAATTAGACGAACTCCTTATCGGTGATTATGAAGTGATCATTTCTGCCCCTGACCGTGAGGATATATACCACTATGTTTCTTTAGAACAGGATCAAACCCTTACGTTGAATGAAAAACTTCAAAAAGGTAAAAAAGTGACCATCACTTCCGAACCCTCTGATATGAAATTGTTGATCAACGATAAACCTTATGGTACCACCCCAAAATCTGTTTCCCTGGCTTATGATGAGTATGTTTTAAAACTGATACATCCCGATAATCGTTTGTTGGAAAGGTCTGTTGAAGTGAGCAAACGCAGCGAAGAACGATTTCATTTTGTTTTTGAAACTTTTGAGGAACCAGAAATGGTGATCGTGGAAGGGGGCGTTTTTGTGATGGGATGTACAGAAACCAAAGATGTTGAGTGTGAAGAAAATCAGCAACCTCCACACCAGGTTTGGCTCGACACCTATCTGATCGGAAAATATCCGGTCACACAACTTGAGTGGAACCTTGTGATGGGAAGTGAGGATACCGTGAAGATCGAGTGCCCGAAATGCCCCGCTTCCTATGCCTCTTTTCAGGAAATTGAAACGTTTATCAGAAAACTCAATGATCTTACCGGCAATACTTATCGCCTGCCCACCGAGGCCGAGTGGGAATATGCAGCACGGGGTGGCAATAAATCAAAAAACTATTATTACGCAGGTAGCTCCCACGCTGAGGAGGTTGCATGGAGCATCCTCAATTCGGAGCACAAACTGAAACCCGTAGGGCAGAAAAAACCCAATGAACTGGGTATTTATGACATGAATGGAAATACATGGGAGGTTTGTCAGGATTTTTATGCGCCCTACTCCAAAAATGCCACCAGAAACCCCACCGGACCTGCATCAGGAGACTATCGTGTGGGAAGGGGTGGATCATCCATTAACAATGAAAAAGACTGTTCGGTTTACTCCCGTGCCAGGGTAACACCCGATGCAAAAAGCCCCTACAGCGGATTTCGTTTGGTACTTGACCTCGGAGATTAGATTTCAACGCATCTTCCTTCATCCCTCCCGGTCGGAAGGAGGTTCTTGTGTGAATTTGACTTGTGCGGGATGTTTTGAAAAAAAGACCTGATATGAGTCTTACGCTTATATTAAATAGTGTCAGCAAGAAAACCCTTATTTTTTATGTCTTTGATAAGAAATCGTCAAAGACAAGGCTTTCGAAGTTTTTGAATCCAAGGAGTTTACTTTTCGTAAATGACTGATTCAAAAACGAGAATAACGCAGTATTTGGCGTTTTCTTGCAAAGACTAAATAGTGTCATCTGGAAAACTCACGATTTTAATGATGCTTGATAAAGAAAGCGTCAAGTGCAAGGCGGAGGATGGCTGAACCAGGACATGACAAAATTTTTGACACAGTTCTACTAAGCAATTCGAAGTACACGCGCATGATTAGATTTCGCGGCATGGTAAAACATGCATTCAGCCTGTTGGCGAGCTCCCCCCCTAAGAAAATAACGGGGCTGCGCTGCATATGTATTAAAAATGTTTATGTGCAAGGAGAAAACAACACAAGTTCCACTTTAATTGGAATTATTTTTTATCTTTGTCCCTAAAGATTGAAAATTGAAACTATTACGTAAAGATAAACTATTGAAGGTAAAAAGAAAGAATCAAGGGAACTTGAAGCTTATGAAAGCTATTGATAAATTAATTGAGGATATTGAAACTTCAAACTGGAAAAATAAAATCGAATTAATTGAATCAAGACCGGATGCAGATCGGGTTCATAGAGACGATATCTTCTTTTTTGATATAGATATTCATAGGACTTTGACCCTTGTCTTTTTTCACGAAAAGTACGCTGAAATACTATGGGTTGGTAATCATGATGAATATGATTCTACATTCAGAGGGAATAAAAAAACAATTGAGACCTGGTTGCGTAATCACGGAAAAATAAAGTAAAATGGACAGACTGGAAATTGATAATATTTTAAAAATTGACGAATTAAAGAGTGAACTTGAATTCGAACAAGCAACTTCAATTCAAGGAAAACTGAGATGGATGGTGAAAGATGATCGTTCTTTGGAACCAATACGTCAACATTTATTGGTTCTAATTGAAAAATATGAATCAAAACATTGGGAAAATGAATCAGAAATCACTGAAGAACAAATAAAAAAAAGTGATAATGCTGAAAAAATAATCAATGCAGAAAATATTTTCATCCAAAAACGGAAAGAACTAATTAAAACTAAACTGAAGGAAAATGGCATGTCACAGAAGGACTTAGCCAAACTATTGGGGCACAGACCAAATTATATGTCTGAACTGATGAATGGTGTCAGACCTTTTTCACGAGAAGATATTGTTGTAATGCATCGACTATTTGGGATCGAATTTGGTATTTTAATTCCTCCGTTCTTAAAAAATGAAATAACAAATCATATAAACAATACGCTTAACGAAATGAAAAACAAAAGCGTTAAACTCAAATTGGATGATTTAGAAGCAGTATAAATCCGAATGCATAATAGTAAATGAATCCTCTATACCCAAAAAAAAGTCACTTTCGATATATTATCGCAAGTGACTGATTTTCTTGTGACTCCGCCAGGATTCAAACCTGGAACCTCCTGATCCGTAGTCAGGTGCTCTATTCAGTTAAGCTACGGAGCCGTTTTTCATTTTGAGTGTGCAAAGATAGTGGTTTTTTTGTTGTCTGCAATATTTTTCGGCATTTTATTGCATCTGTCTTTCCTGCTCCATATACATGACCAACTCCTGTATTTTTTCGTCTAACAACTGATCATACTTTTCCTCAAATTCTTTTATCATCAGGGGGCAATCTCCCGACAGTCTTTCATGTTCTTTGCTCATAAAAAGGATAAAGTCGCCCTCATTTTCAAAAAAATCATGCATTTCTGCTACCTTCTCTTTGTTGCCCGACAGCGCTTTGTCAATGCAAGTCAGGATCATTTCTGCCAATTCCTCCGATGCGTGCACAAAATCACCACAGTTATCAAAAGGTTTGCCCTTATACCTGTCAATAAGATCATCAAAACCCTGCTTCTTCTCCTCAGGAGCACATCCTGAAATCAGGATAAGCGTGAGCAGGATCAAGGCGATCTTCTTTATGTTGACGTATATGCCCATTCTTTTTTTTATAGTTAATAATTGTGATCAACCGGATCATAAAATGCCCCTCTGATATCGCTTGCCAAAAGTACCGGTTGTTGCTGCCATGAAGGCATACGGCACATCTGTTCTTTCTTAGCCGGCTTTGTTTATTTGTTCAATTGATGACCTTTTGACTGTTGTTCTGATATTCATCAGAAACCATTGATGGGGATTCTGACCTGATTAAAACACAAAAAAGTTGTTTGAAACTGCAAATTTATAATTTTTTAGGCAAAAGAACAAAAAAAATAAAAAAATAATACAAAATAATTTGAGTGAAAGGAAATTCCGTTTCACCGATGTTTTTCTTTTATTCGGCAATTATAGTTGTAAAAACCGCCGGGTTTTCCCCATCATGTTGATAAATCATCTCGTAAGAGTGCTTTTTTCTTTGATTTAAAACTGTAAATTTACCCTGAAAAGACAGATGGATGGATGGTTTTTTATATCGTTGGTATACAGTATTGTGGGCTTTTGATAGAGATAAGAAACAGGGTCTGATCTGGTTTTGAGAACTTCTGTTTTTCTTTGACCCGTTAAACATGTGATGCTGTAAAGAAAAATGAACCGGGACATGACAAAGATTTTGACACAGTGCTGCGGAGCATGTCGAAGTACAAGAGCATAATGATATGACGACTTCCCCCGTAAGAAAAAAACGGGGCAGATATCTGACCGAATGAATCAAATTAAAACAGATAAAACCATGTATCAAATAACAATGAGTCCAGTAAAAAAAGTATTTGTCCACAAATTTCCACAAATTTGCACGAATTTAATAGATTGAAATTCAGTAATATAAAACAAAACAAAATTTACACGAATGTCTGAAAACAAGTTTTTAGACTGTACTCAACAATGAATCAATGAATCAATGAATCAATGAATCAATGAAACAATGAAACAATCCAAACCTGAATATTCCATCTGCACAATTGAAAAATAAATTATAAACATACAAATATTAAGTTAAAGTAAATTTGTAAAACTTTACGCCTTCTTGTCATTTTTTTGTATCATAACCGGCAAACCGGCTTTCAGAAAAATATGTGATGATGATTGCATCGCCCGAAGTCTGAAAAGATTTTCGCAAGATTCTGTAAAATACAGCGAATTTTGATCGAAAAGGAAATGTTTTACATGCTAAAGCAAGAAAAAGCGAAAAACAAATCATAAACAGATGAACAAAACTACCCCTACGCATAAAGGAAATCTTGTACTGATAGGCGGTTCTGAAGACCGGCATCACCAGAAAGAGGTATTGCGAAATATGGTGGAAACGCATCAGGCACAGAATATCATTATCATTCCATCGGCCACTTTGTTTCCTTCTGAAAGCAGTGATGACTATTGCCAGGCGTTTCATGATCTAAAGGTGAAAAATGTGGATGTCTTTGATATCCGCGATAACCACCAGGCCAACAACAGTTATCCCTCTGAGGTTCTTGAGCGGGCCGATCTGGTTTTCTTTACCGGTGGCGACCCTCAGAGACTGACAACCATCCTGCATCATTCATTACTCTTCAATCATATACGTTATCGCTATCTTTATGAGCATCTTACCCTCGCCGGATCCTCAGGGGGTGCCGTGGTTTTTGCCGATCTGATGGTCTGCAATGCGAGAAAGGAAAAGCAAAACGGATATGTCACTTCCCTACACCAGGATCCATCCCCCTGCAAAGGTTTCGGATTTCTTACTGATCTTGCCATCGACACCCATTTTACTTCGCTTGAAAAGTTGCACAACCTTCTGGAATTCTGTTGCCGCAACAAGATCACCCGGGCAGTGGGTATCGACAAAGACACATCTGTAACCCTCCATACCAATAACACTTTTTCGGTGGCGGGCAGTGGGTCTGTATCCCTTTTCTCCGGCAGTCCTTTTCTTTTTTCGCATAAGGTGGGAGGTCATCCTGCCGGGCATCTTTCCATGGATGGCATCCGCATGAGTATTCTCAAAAGCGGTGATTTCTTTGATATGGAAAAATGGGCTGTGAAAAACAGCATAAAGGTGAGTAATCTTGCCAATGGATGACGGAATTCCAGGGAATTAGTGTTTAGAAATGGCAATAGTCAACGGAATTTTGTAATTTTACCCAAACACAATCTTTCAACATCAAAATTCCTATGATCCTTTTTAAAAATTGTGAAGTATATGCACCCCATTACCTCGGAAAAAAAGATATTCTAACCGCCGGAACCAGAATACAAGGTATTGCCGGTTACATTTCCGGGCCTGAGGGGGTGGATGTGAAAACCATCGACTGCAGGGGGTTGCGAATGATCCCAGGATTGATCGACTCTCATGTGCACATTGCCGGAGCCGGCGGAGAAGGCGGCCCTGCCAGTCGCACACCCGAACTACAACTTAGCCATATGATCGAGGCGGGTGTTACCACTGTGGTGGGATGTCTCGGTACCGATGGTATGACACGCAGTCTGCAGGCCGTTCTTATGAAGGTAAAGGCGCTGCGCCAGGAGGGCGTCAGCGCCTGGATGTTCACCGGTTCTTATCAGGTGCCAACCCCGTCGCTCTTCGGAGATGTGGGAAAAGATATTGCCCTCATCGAAGAGGTCATCGGGGTGGGGGAGATCGCCTTATCCGATCATAGAAGTTCTTTTCCCACCACCGCCGAACTGGCAAAGCTGGCAGCACATGCCAGGGTAGGGGGGATGCTGGGGGGGAAATGCGGCATCGTAAACATCCACTTAGGTGATGCCAAAAGTCCTTTCAAACCGCTTTACCAGGTGGTTGCCAATTCCGAACTCAAATTCAAGCAATTCCTCCCTACGCATATCAACCGCAACGATTACATTTTTGAAGATGCCAAAATTTATGGTAAAAAAGGGTATGTGGATATCACAGCCAGTTCGTACCCCTATTTTCCCGAGTATGAAATAAAACCCTCCAAAGCCATCGCCATCCTTCTAAAGGAGGGAGTGCCGGTGGAGCATATCACCATGACCAGTGATGCCTGCGGTTCGTTACCCGATTTCGATGACAAAGGAAACCTGGTGAAACTGGAGATGGGGTACCCTAAATCTGTTTTTACAGAAATGGTGGATGCTGTGGTGGATGAAAAAGTACCGCTGGAAACAGCACTGAAAACTGTTACCAGCAATATTGCGGATATACTCTGGCTAAAGCAAAAGGGGCGCATTGATGTCAGCAAAGATGCCGATCTGGTTGTTGTAAATGATAAGTATGAGATCGTGCATATGATGGCCATGGGGCAACTCATGACAGAAGAGGGCACAATGCTCAAAAAAGGTAGTTACGAATAAGTGTAAACCAACCCGGTAACAAGGTGTCAGATAAATTTTCCACAACCATATTGGGGTGTTCTGCGGCAACGCCCACCTCGCTCAGGCATACCACCTCGCAATTTGTGCGGTACAGAAGCAAAAACTTTTTGCTCGACTGTGCCGAAGGATCGCAAATGCAAATGCGCAGAGGCAAAATGCCGGTGATGAAAATCGATCATATTTTCATTTCTCATCTGCATGGCGACCATTACCTCGGTCTTATGGGATTGCTCTTTTCTTACCATCTGATGGGGCGCGATAAAAGATTATTCATCACTTCACCGCCGGGATTGAAGGAGATCATCGATCTTCAGTTTCAAACATCCGGGCACCAGCCTTCCTATCCCATCACTTACCAGGTAATTGAAAATGGTGAACAAAGGGTTTACGAAGACCGCAACATTACGGTAGATACCATTGAGATGGTGCACCGCCTGCCTTGTTACGGATTCCTTTTCCGCGAAAAAACCGGTTCGCGAAACATCAATAAAGAAGCCATTTACAAATATCAGATCCCGGTTTACAAGATGAACGACATCAAAAAAGGGAGCGATTTTGTGGATGCTGTCGGTAATATCATTCCCAACCGTAAAATCACCTTCGATCCTCCCGTACCTCGTTCCTATGCTTTTTGCAGCGATACCGGATATACCGAATCTTATGTGGAACAAATAAAAGGGGTGGATCTGCTATACCACGAAGCAACGTTTTTGCAGGACAAAACCGACAAGGCACGCGAAAAGATGCACTGCACCACCATTGATGCCGCTACCATTGCCCGCAAGGCAGAAGTGAAACAATTACTGCTTGGGCACTATTCTGCGCGATACAAAGACCTGCGTGAATTTGGGATGGAGGCAAAATCTGTTTTTCCCAATACGCTGATCGGTGCAGAGTTTCTGGAAGTGGATGTAAGACCGCAGGATTAAAAAAACAACCCCAGCATGTCCCACGGATCGGAAAGCGTTTTAAAACCACCAAAATCATGGTTCTTCAGCGCCTGACTTACCGGATCAGGATGGTGCGCTTTGCCAGCAAGGCTGCGGAGCACCGGATGATCCTCCGGAAGAGGCCGCTCATTTTCTACAATCGAAATATTTTCAATGGTTGCCTTTTCTGTGGTGAGCGATACTTTGTAATGATTGCCGTTCACGCTTGCCGAATGACTGAAAGCATAGCGGGGCGAATACCCGTAGTTCCATTCCCATTGTGTGTATTTGGTTCTTTTCAGGTGATCGATCTCTTCCAGGTCTGCATGGGTTGGTGTATATACCTCAACATTTTTAAAAAAGGAAATACAGAATTGCCGGAATTTTTCCATGAATACCTCGCGTGTGATGGGTTGTTCCATCATATGGCTGATATTTGTTACAATGCTCCTTACCGATTTGATGGCTTTGCTTTTAAACAGTTCTTCCCTGGATCTGATGGCTTCGTTGAGTTGGGTGAGATCGGCATCAAACAGCAATGTGCCGTGGTGCAGCACCCTGTTTTTAAAAACGTGCTCTGCATTGCCCGATATCTTTTTTCCGTTGATCCTCAGATCGTTTTTACCCTGAAACCTGGCATCCAGCCCCAGTGAAGCAAGAAATTGCAGCACCGGTTCGGTTTGTTTTTTGAAATCCACCATCATCTTGTTTTTATCGCCTTGTTGTATGAAGGTAAAATTGATGTTACCGGGGTCGTGGAAAACCGTTCCACCGCCCGATAACCGGCGTATCACCGGTATGTTGTTCTTCATCACATAAGGCAGGTTGATCTCCGCAAGGGTATTCTGGTGTTTCCCGGTGATGATAGACGGGCGGCTCCGCCAGATCATCACAATGTCTTCCGAAAACCGCCGCAACAGGTATTCTTCCGCCGCAATATTGAAATAAGGGTCGGTGGAAGGATTATCAACAAACAGTGTTTTCATCTGTTTATAATTTGATTAATTCGGTTCTCGTTTTTTCCGACGAGAGAGCTCGCCAGCAATCTGACTGGATGTTTTACATTGCCACGAATTATAATCATGCGCGTGTGTGTCAAAATTTTTGTCATGCTCGGTTCATCTTCTCATCAAACATACAGGATGTTTTTTAGCGCCAGCATTAAAAAATGCTTTCTCAAATACAAAATTTTAAAGTGCACTGATCCTTTCTTCTATTCTCGACTGGATGTAAGGGTCTGACACCTGCTGCAAAAGTTTCTCCAGCAACTCTTTGTCAGAGAGGTGCATAATGGCCACCTTGCGCACTTCAAAATCGTTGTCGTTCAGTACGATCTCTGCAAGGGTCCGGGGTTGGTTGATCCTTTCCACTGCTTTTTTCCTCACGTAATAGTCGGGGTCTTCGTTGGCCAGTTTTTTCAGCACCTCCTGGTCGGTTACACGGTCGGCAGCCAGGGCACGCACATAGTAATCAGGATCACTCAATGCAATTTCAATCAGGTTTTCCTGGTTAAAGATCTTTTTCAAAGCATCCGACCGCACGTGAAAGTCCTCATGCTCACGCGAGATAAGTTTCAGGATATCCTCGTCGGTAATATTTTCCACCACACTTTTGATGATATCAGCATCGCTGATCTTGCCCAGCAGGTCGTAAAGAATCTGGTTGTCTTTGATTTTAAACAGGGCATCCTTACACAGGTAATAATCTTCCTGACTTTTCACCACAATATGTGCAAGTGTTTGTTCGTCAGATATGTTTTTCACCGCCGCCAGTCGCACATAGTAATCGTGGTCGCTCAACGCTATCTGCATCAGTGTTTCATGGTCGGTGATTTTTTCGGTGGCGGTCTGCCTTACGAAATAATCCGGGTCGTTGGCAGCAACTTTTCTTAAAACATCCTGATCATCAATGTCTTTGATTGCCTCCAGCCGGTCATAGCAGTCGGTGGCATTGAATACTTTGAAAATGGGATCTTCTTTCTTTTTTGGGTTGGGGTCAGTTTCCGGATTTTCCATAGGTTGTTGTGTGTCTTTTTTTTGATGAAACCTGTATGAATTTGATTAAAGTGGTCAGATTCCCCTGAAAACCCGGAGGTTTCCAAAACCTCTGAGGGTTAATCATCCTACTTTAAAAATATCTGATGATCAAGCCAATAGGTTTGCGCATAAAACACAAACACCATCGAAAACAGCAAACATGGAATTCTATCCCGCCGATTGAATCAAATGGGTACCGGTAAAATAGTCATGACCACGTTTGGGTCATATCTGAATTGCAAATCATCTTGCCAACAAGGCAATCAGCAACCGGATGATGATGATGATCTTTTCCCGGCTCTGTCCTGCATTTCAAAACTACAATATTTTAAACACAATCCTGCCTGTTTTGATAAATATTGTACCATTAAAAATAGCTAAACCGGATGGAAGAGGCGGTAGATGGGGTGGATTGAAAAAGAAATCCCTGCCTCTTTACCAGAGAAAACAAGGTTTTCGGATGGGAAAGGAGGCAGGGAGAGGAGATATTTTATTTTTTATGATCGGCAAGGAATTTTGCCAGACCAATATCGGTAAGGGGGTGTTTGAGCAGACCAAGGATCGGTTCCAGCGGACAGGTAACCACGTCGGCACCTGCTTCGGCACATTGCACAATATGTTGGCTGCTTCTGATGCTGGCGGCAAGTATTTGTGTTTCATAACCTTGCATGCCGTAGATGTTGGATATTTGCTCTATGAGGCGAACCCCTTCATGGCTGATATCGTCTAAGCGACCAATAAAGGGTGAAAGATAGGTGGCACCAGCCTTTGCCGCCAGAATGGCTTGTCCGGCAGAAAAAATCAGTGTGCAGTTGGTGCGGATTCCTTTATCGGAAAAGTAGCGGATCGCTTTTACGCCGTCTTTGATCATGGGCACTTTTACCACGATCCGGGGGTGCAGTTGTGCCAGTGCTTCCCCTTCCCGGATGATGCCCTCAAAATCGGTAGCGATCACCTCAGCGCTGATGTCGCCACCTTCAACAAGGTTGCAGATGTCAACGTAGTGCTTGTAGATATTGTCCTGGCCCCTGATACCCTCTTTGGCCATGAGCGAAGGATTGGTGGTTACGCCATCAAGAATGCCCAGATCGTTGGCTTCTTTGATATGATCAAGATTGGCAGTGTCGATAAAAAATTTCATACGTGTAAATGTTTATGATTGATAAAAGGTTTGATATCTTGTTGTACTGATTTGGCATGTTTTCAGCACCATTGACAGCGGGGTTGGTTTTGTTGGATGCACAGACAGATAAGGATGAGCGTGATAGCAAATGTGTTTTTAGGAGGGCAGCAGGAGGAGGAATAGGAATGGAATTTTGCGATTTGATTTGTTCTCTCATTTTTCTTTGATGATCAAATGGATGCTATATCCTGCCTGTAAAAAAGCAAGCCTGGTATCGCACCGCTACGACCGCCTACCCTTGCTACCTTCCGGTCCTGGGGGAGTTCAGCAGGAGCTGGTCGTA
>CAYMLS010000121.1:0-13685 GCA_964390665.1 uncultured Bacteroidales bacterium
CATATCGGACACCCTTATTTGCCGGATAACAATGATAGAGAAAAATGCAAAGATGGATGATTGTGTTTCCCGAAAAGGTTACTTATGTAACCCTAAGCAATATTTTTAGTATAACTTTAAAAGTTTCGGGATTCTATTGTGTTTTCATACGGTAGTTTTTTCAGGAATGTAACCTGCTGGTTTTTACGGGGTGTAAAATATACAAAGAGATGAAACCCCGATCATATCCTCAGTGTTTCGTACGTTTTAAATTCTATAATGGATGTATAATGTAAAATATTTCTGAATTTTCGCTATTTTTACCTAGCCAATAAATATAATTACTGATTTACTAAAAACAGGAAAGATATGAAAGAAATAGTAGTTGCTGTTGATTTTTCGTCATGTTCCATCAATGCTACCAGACATGCCATCAATATTGCCAATGCTTACGACGCCAATGTAACAGTACTGAATGTTTGCAAACCGTGCAGTGATGAATCTGTGTACCCCGATACCAAGGATATTCATTATCAGGAGGCACAGAAAAGATTGAAAGATATCAAAACTGATTTTTCCTCGTTGGTAAAAAATGAACTTCGTGTAAAAATAAGAGAAGGAAAAGTTTACAATGAGATCGTAAACGAAGTAAAAGAAAGAGAAGCCATTTTTCTGGTTGCCGGTACACATGGCATATCGGGTTTTGAAGAATATTTTATTGGAAGTAACTCCTACAGGTTGGTATCGCTCTCGCCGGCACCAATGATCACCATCCGCACCATGTTCCAGAAAAAAGATATTAAAAAGATCTTGTTTCCGGTAGATTCTTCATCCGATACCCGGCAAAAAACCAATATTGCTATTGAATTGGCGCGAAAACTGGATGCTGAGTTGCGTATATTGGGTGTTTATGATACAGGGTTGAAAGATCTGCGGAAAAAAGTGAAAAATTACTCGTTGCAGGTCAAATCTGTATTCGACAAAAAAGGTTTGAAGAACTCCATAGACTTTGCCGAAGGAAAGAAAGCATCGGGTATCATACTGGATTACATTGGTATACATGATCTGGATATGGTGATCATGATGTCAGACCAGGACAGTTCAACCATGATCATAGGAAATGAAGCCCAACGGATCATCAACTATGCTCCTGTACCGGTATTGAGTATCCACCCCGTTTTAACCAGCAGTTCTGATTTCAGACTTAGTGGATCTGGCTGATGTTTTGTTTCATTTTCTCATTGTTATATGATTGAAATTCCCACAAGAGAATATTTAACGCAACGTATTTTTAACCTGAATAATCAAGATGAATTTCAAACACTTGCTATTCAGGTTTTTTATTATCAGTATCAGCATAATCCCATTTACAAAAAGTTTGTGGATTGCTTGACTTCTGATGTTTCCTCCATACAAAATCTGGAGGATATACCTTTTTTGCCTGTTGAATTTTTCAAATGGCAAAAGGTATGTACAGGACACTTTTCGGCTGATGCAATATTTACCAGCAGCGGTACAACGGGAATGCAACCATCAAGGCATTTTGTCAGAGATCTTTCGCTTTACGAAAAAAGTTTTTTGCATGGGTTTGAAGTTTTTTTTGGGCATCCATCGCAATATGCTATTTTGGCACTTTTGCCTTCATATCTGGAAAGAGAGGGTTCTTCATTGATTTATATGGTAGAGAAACTCATTGAACACTCCGCCAATGCCCGCAGCGGATTCTATTTACACGACTATGATCAGTTGCAGAAGAATATAAGTGCTTTGGTTCAGAAAAAGCAAAAAATATTGCTGATCGGGGTCACTTTTGCCTTGCTTGAAATGGCAGAAAAGTATCCGGTTGAAGCAGCAGACATGATCGTGATGGAAACCGGAGGAATGAAAGGACAAAGAAAGGAGATCATCCGCGAAGAACTTCATCAATTGTTAAAATATGGGTTTGGCGTGCAGAGGATATACTCGGAGTACGGTATGACAGAACTACTTTCGCAGGGTTATTCCCTGGGGAGCGGAATATTTCGTACACCGCAGTGGATGAAAATATTGATTAGGGATATGAATGATCCAAAAAGTTTTCTTGCGCATGAAAAACCCGGTGCCATATCCGTTATTGATCTTGCTAATATCGACTCCTGTTCCTTTTTATCAACGCAGGATCTGGGAAAAAAGCATCCCGACGGTTCTTTTGAGGTTTTAGGCAGGTATGACAACAGTGATGTAAGAGGATGCAATCTTTTGGTCGTATAATGTCCTTGTTACCTGATTGTTTTTCCTTTTACCTGTTGGTTTTTTCCTGCATATGGGCATAGTTTCCTAAAAAATAAAATTTTATCGGTATTTATAAATAATATTACCTATTTTTGATTCAGACAACAGAATAACATTTTTCTTTGGTGTTGATAAGACAACAGGAGGAATGAAACCATTTACACGAGCATGAACAGGAAAGACAACATTACCGTTCCGGATCTTTTTACATTTTTTATCTGATTGACAGGTTGTAATGGGTTTGGGGGGTAAATTTCAATTTCTGTATCAGGGAATGAAAAGATTGATAAACTTACTTTTGGCAGTGGTTTTATGGGTGATACCCTCATGGAATTCTTATGCCGGGGAATTTACTGCCCGGCAAGGGGCGCTCGATGCCCGGAATTTTTTCACCTCCGAAAGAAATGTTCTGACCCTTGATGGTGAATGGGAGTTTTACCCCAATGAATTACTAACACCAGAACAGGTGCAGCAAAGAGCACCAGAAAAATACAAGAATCTTCCTGGTCTGCTATCGCAAAACCGTTGGAAATTGCGCCAAAATGTTAATTATGCAACCTATCACCTTCAGGTTTTTAATACCGGTCTGCCGGGTACGATCAGCATCAAAAACCATGAAATTGCCGGGGCCTGGCGTTTGTACCTCAACGGAAAGGAGGTATTGTCCAACGGAGTGGTTTCTCCCAACCCCGAAAAAGAAAAGATTCATTACCGCCCTTCCATCACTACTGTTGATTTTGATAGTGACACACTTGATTTTGTACTCCATATTTCTGGTCATAATCATCCACGCAGTGGGGTTTATAAAACTTTTCGCATAGGAATGCAACATTTTTTGCAGAAAGAGCATCTGTTCAATATAGGGTTCGACTTCTTTTTGTTGGGTAGCATGCTTATCATGGTTTTCTATCACCTGAGCATGTTTTTTGTTGCCCGAAAAGAATATTCTTCCTTATACTTCAGTTTTTTTGTTCTTCTGATCTCTTTCCGGATCTTTGCCACCGGAGAAGAAACAATATTTTTATTTTTTCCATCTTTGCCTTATCCCATTTTATTAAAAATTAAATATGCCTCATTTTATCTGGCACCCGTGTTTTTTATTCTCTTTTTAAGACATATTTTCCATAAAGAGGTTAAACCAAATTTGATGAGAGGCCTTATCTATATTTCGTTGTTCTTCACCCTTGTTATACTCCTCTTTCCACCTTCTGTTTTTATTTACACCCTTGCACCTTATCAGATTTATGCCATCATAGCAAGTGGTATTGTCATTTATTGGTTATGGAAGGCTTTTCGGAATCAACAGCACGGATCTCTTATTTTTTTTATTGGTGGACTGATCATGTTTTCCACCTTGATACATGATCTTATTTTGCATGTAGGAGGCAATGAAGGAAAAGAACTCTTTCCGCTGGGTTTGCTGGTGTTTGTTTTGTGCCAGTCGTATGTTTTATCCTTGAAATACAGCAGAATATTAAAGAAAAACCATGCCTTGCTCAATGAACTTGACTATAAAAACAAAAATCTGGAGAGGATGGTTTCCGAGCGTACCCATGAACTCATCACACAAAAAGACTTGCTTCTGAAAACCAACCGTGAATTGGAGATGCAAAAAAGGAATATGATCGATCAGGGCATGATGATGGAAGAGATCAATGAATTATTGCAAAAGGAGAAGGAAAAATCTGATCATCTGCTGCTGAATGTTTTGCCCAAAACCATTGCCGATGAACTAAAAGTGCAGGGCAAATCACCAGCACATAGTTATCCTGTTGTAACCGTACTTTTCATTGATTTTGTCGGATTTTCTGTATTTGCCGAAACGCTTGATCCTAATCTTTTGCTTGAAGACCTACATTTTTATTTTGCCAATTTTGATGATGTGACCCGAAAATACAACCTGGAAAAGATCAAAACCATAGGCGATGCCTACATGTGCGCCGGGGGGTTGTATGAAAATGCCGGGTCACAGAGCGTAAAAGCCACCATTTATGCCGCTTTTGAGATCAGCCAGTTTATGAAAGATTACGCTGAAGAAAAAATGAGTTTGAATGAGACTTACCTTGATTGCAGAATAGGCATTCACACTGGTCCTGTTATTGCCGGAGTTGTGGGGAAGTCAAAATTTTCATTCGACATATGGGGCCCCACCGTAAATGTTGCCAAACGGATGGAGTCGGCATGCGAACCCGGAAAAATCAACATATCGGAAGATACCTACGGGTTTATAAAAGACGAATTTATTTGCTCCTCACGAGGGCTGATCACCGTAAAACATGAAAAAAAGGTGAGAATGTACTATGTTGATGGCATCAGAGCCCGATAGTGTCATTTACTCTACCGATAAATCATCCCAACAATTTTTTCCAAACCTTCTTTGTCAGTTTCATCAAAGGAATTCAATACTTTGCTGTCTACATCCAAAACAGCCGTGATCTGC
Source organism: uncultured Bacteroidales bacterium (assembly GCA_964390665.1). Lineage (GTDB taxonomy): Bacteria > Bacteroidota > Bacteroidia > Bacteroidales > UBA7960 > SKVR01. The sequence goes on from CAYMLS010000121.1 coordinate 4,691, forward strand.
TGTTGTTTGTTGAATACAGGTACAACGATCTCGCTGTTTGATCTGCCGTCGCAGGCAATGTGCCCGGGAAAGTCATGAACATTCGGTACAATCACGGTTTCTTTTTTGTTGACAGCCGACCAGCAGACGCCTTGATTTTTTTGGAGCAACTGGCAGGCTACCGGACCCTGGTAAGGTCCGGCAACAAGTTCTGTGTTATCCATCAGATAAAAACCAGTCCAGAAAAAGTAATCCATTTTATGATGCAAAACAGCTGCAATGGTTGCCATTTTCGACAAGGTATTACCCGGTTTTTTCAACAATTCTTCCAGTTGGTTTGCAATTCTGCTGTATCTTCCGGCTTTAAGGTTTTTATCCATAAAATCTTTTTTGTATATGGTGATGGGTTATGCACGAAAAAACGTTTCTGTCAGTTGATTGTTCATCAAACTCTTTCCAGTTCTACGGTAAAGTGTCTTAGGATGGGGGCTTCTTTCACGATCCTGAAACCTTTATTGATTTCCATTCGTCTTTCCCACACGTTGATCAGTCCTGCGGCAATATAGTCCATATGATTATGAGAGTATACTCTTCTTGGGATGGCCAGGCGGAGGAGTTCCAGTTGCGGATATCTGTTTTCACGTGTCAGCGGGTTTCTGTCGGCCATCAGGGTACCGATCTCAGCTGCCCGCACCCCGCATTCTACATAAAGTTCTATGGCAAGTGTCTGGGCAATATATTGTTCTTTTGGCAGGTTTGGCAGAAATTTTTTGGCGTCAATAAAAACAGCATGCCCACCAGTGGGTTCCTGAATGGGTATTCCCGCTTCTCTGAGCTTACTTCCCAGGTAGGCCACCTGTCCGATGCGCGATTCCAGGTAAGGTAATTCGGTGCCTTCGTCGAGACCCTGTGCCAATGCGCCCAGGTCGCGCCCTGCCATACCGCCATAAGTAAGAAACCCTTCGTACATAATATTGAAAACGCTTGATTTTTCGAATAACTCGCGGTTGCGCAAAGCAATAAAACCACCAATGTTTACAATGGCATCTTTTTTACTACTCATGGTAGCACCATCGGCATACGAAAACATTTCCTTTACGATTTCCTTGATTGATTTGTCGGCATAGGCTTTTTCGCGGGTTTTGATAAAATAGGCATTCTCGGCAAATCTGGCAGCATCAAAAATGGTAAGCACGCCATATTTTTTACACAGAGCAGATACCTGTTTTATATTTTCCATCGAAACGGGCTGCCCACCAGAAGTATTGCAGGTTACCGTTATGATACAAAGGGGTATTTTTTCCCGGGGATATTTTTTAAAAACTGCCTCCAGTTTTTCCAGGTCAATGTTTCCCTTAAAGGGATGATAAACAGAGGTATGACAGGCCTCATCGATGGTGCAGTCAATGGCCCTGGCTTTGCGGTATTCAATATGTCCTTTTGTGGTATCGAAATGCGAATTGCCAGGTACCACATCTCCTTCCTTGATGAGTGCCGAAAACAAAACGTTTTCTGCTGCGCGACCCTGGTGTGTGGGCAGAAAATAGGGCATATCCAGTAATTCTTCAATTTTGTTTTTCAGTTTCCTGAATGAGGTAGAACCGGCATAGCTTTCGTCGCCCAACATGATCTCCGACCATTGGTACTGGCTCATGGCACCGGTACCCGAATCGGTTAGCAAATCAATGAATACCTGCTCACTTTTGAGGTTGAAAACATTGTAATGTGCTTCTTTTATCCAGTTTTCCCGTTCCTGCGGAGTGCTCCTGTAAAGGGGTTCTACAACTTTTATTTTATAGGGTTCTGCATAGGGTAATTCCATAGCATCTGAAGTTTTTAGATGAATTAATCGTGTTTTGTGAAAAAAAATGAATGATGGTCTGGCAGGATTAAGTTCCTTGCTGCAGCGTCGGCTGGTCAAAAAGGATAGGTATCGCGACGTTTCAGGTTGCGGTAAATATGACGGGTTTGTTTGTTTTTAAAATGATGTTGGGTGGTCATACCAGAAATGTTTTATGCTATGCAAAAGTATAAATTTTCCATTGAATATCATGAAGTTCATTTACCTGAAACCTGTAAAAAGCGAAACAAACTTTGTAAAGAAAAACTTAACGTTTACATTGCAACAGATATAAAATTTCTTACTAAATTTATGGTATGCATCATCAAAATGGAAAAATATCATGGAAAAATGTCAGGTTTGTTATTGATGTGCGTCTTTTATTCGGTTTGTTTATAAAGCAACCCTAAAACCATTTGAGGGTTCATCTGTTTAAATACCATGAATTTGCTCAGTAATGCTTTTGGGAAATCAATCGCAAAGGTTAGAAAAAGAAAAAAAGCAGGTGTAGGTTTTCTAAACACACAGAAACATAAGGTTACCAGGTGAATGGCATAAAAATAAAATAAAATTTACAGATAAAAATGAAAAAAGAGGTCTTCTTAAAATTATCCATCTTCAACTGTTGCTGTTGCTTTAAAATGGACACTGTGCATTCAATGGACGGATAAACTGATATGACCCTAAAAAACAGTTAACCCTTTCATTGACGCATGAAAGGGTTTTTTTATGAAGAAGAACCGGGCATGACTAAAATTTTGACACACACGCACATGATTATAAATCGTGGCAATGTAAAACATGCAGTCAGATTGCTGGCTAGCTCTCCCGTCAGAAAAAACGAGAACCGCTTTAATCAAATTATAATATAAACAGATGAACTAATCAATTAATAACAACAGGATGTAACATGGAAAAATTAAAAGATTTTATTTCAGAACTATACCACGATCATACCACCGAAGAGTGTTTTATGCCTTGTAAGACGGATAGCAACCGGTTTATCAATGAGGTCATTCAATTGCTGTTTCCCCTTGATGTTCCGCGCAATACCAAGGAGTACCACATACGGTTCAGAGAGTGTGAACTTCAATTCAGAAAACTGTTGAGTTCTTTGAGTTCATTGTTAAAAGAGGAACCCGAAAAAATAATCGAAGACTTTTTTGATTCTCTGCCTTATATTTACAAAAAGCTGCGCAAAGATGCCTTATCTATCTATAAGTTTGATCCTGCTGCAGCGAGTGTTCAGGAGGTGATACACGCTTATCCCGGTTTTTATGCGATCATGGTTTATCGTTTGTCACACCAGTTGGTCAAACAGGATGTTCCGGTACTACCGCGGGTTATTTCAGAATATGCTCATGGACGAACCGGTATCGATATAAACCCCTGTGCCACTATTGGCGATAGTTTTTTTATTGATCACGGTACAGGTGTGGTAATTGGTGAAACCACCTCCATTGGCAACAACGTAAAGATCTACCAGGGTGTTACCCTCGGTGCCCTTACAGTTGAAAAATCTCTGGCATCCACCAAGCGGCATCCTACCATTGAAGATAATGTGATCATTTATGCAGGCAGTACTGTTTTGGGAGGAAAAACCGTAATAGGACATGATTCCGTGATCGGGGGTAATGTTTGGCTAACCGAAAGTGTGCCACCGTATTCTGTTGTATATCACAAAAGTGAAATAAGGATCCGTTCTGGTAAAACATTCGCGGATCCGATCAATTTCGTTATTTAATCAAATTCTGAGCAAACAAAATATCTTTAACCTAAAAAGTAAATATTTATGAAAGCAAACAGCGTACTACAACTGATTGGAAATACACCTCATGTAAAGATCAATAACCTTTATCCATCCGATTATGAAGTTTGGATGAAGTTGGAGAAGAACAATCCCGGTGCCAGTATAAAAGACCGTATCGCTTTATCAATGGTAGAAGATGCCGAGCAAAAGGGTTTGCTCAAATCAGGTGGAACCATTATTGAACCTACATCAGGGAATACAGGTATTGGTTTGGCTATGGTAGGTGCAGTAAAAGGGTATAAAGTAATATTGGTAATGCCCGAGAGCATGTCTATAGAAAGGAGAAGGATCATGAAAACGCTGGGCGCCGATTTTCATCTTACACCTCGCGAAAAAGGGATGAAGGGTGCCATTGAAGAAGCCGTTCGTCTGGAGAAGGAAATCCCTGATTCCTGGATTCCCCGGCAATTTGACAACAGTGCCAATCCTAAAATACATCGCGATGCTACCGCACAGGAGATTCTCAATGATTTTCCGGAGGGCATAGATTATATGATCACCGGAGTAGGAACCGGAGGTCACATAACGGGTGTTGCACAAGTTCTGAAGGAGAAATTTCCAAATTTGAAAGTTTATGCTGTAGAACCCGAACTTTCGCCCGTAATTGGTGGTGGGGAACCCGGTCCTCACCCTTTGCAGGGCATAGGAGCGGGATTTATCCCTCAAAATCTCGACCGGAATCTTCTGGATGGCGTTATTGGCGTGAGCAAGGAAGAAGCCTTTGATTTTGCCCGCAAGGCAGCAGGCAGCGAAGGTTTGTTTATTGGCATTTCTTCGGGTGCTTCGCTGGCAGCAGTCCATAAAAAAATCCCGGAACTTCCCAAAGGTTCCAGGATATTAACTTTTTGCTACGATACAGGCGAACGATATCTTTCTGTTGATGGGTTGTTTGACTGATCGCACAGATGCTGCTTTTAACCAAAGAGAGATTTTACATCTACATTTTGTCTTTCCTTTTCGCTGATTTCAAATAACCGTTTTGTTTTGAAATTGAAAATCATGGCAAAAACATTGGAAGGAAACATTTGACAAGCGTTGTTATATTGTGTTACCGCTGCGTTATAAGCGCGGCGGGCAGCACTTAGTTGCTCTTCCACCTCGTTGAGGCTACCTTGCAATTGCATAAAATTCTGGTTTGCTTTCAGGTCGGGGTAGTTTTCAACAGCAACCATTATGCCTCCCATAGCACGAGAGATCTTGTTGTCGAGGTCTACTTTTTCATTATCTGACAGATTGCCTGAAACTGCCTTGGCCCGCATCTCTGTGATGTCGGTCAGGGTTTGTCTCTCGTGCTCCATGTATTTTTGCACGGTAGACACTAAGTTGGGAATCAGGTCGTACCTTTTTTTGGCCATGGCATCTATGCTCGCAAAGGCTTTTTCGGCCATGTTGCGCAAACCTACAAGTCTGTTGTAACCCAGAATAGCAAATAAAATAAATACTCCCAGGGCAATCCATAATCCTAAACTTCCTTCCATGATCTTTTTTTTACTGATTAAAAAATGAATATAATGATTTAGCGTGTAGAATTTTCAGGCAGTGTCAACATAAAACATCCTTTTGTGTCTTTGGCGGTTTACTGCAAAATTTCAATAAAAACCACTGGAGATCGTTCTTTGGCGATCTTGAATCAAAAAGTAAAAATACGAAAATTTTTGTTCGCAGCTGAATGAAAAAATACATGAATCCGTCTATGCATTTTAATTTTATGATGGAAAATGAAAATAAAAATTAAATTAACTTTGTTGGCATAAATTGTATCAGTTAGTTTGAATCAATCACTTTTTCATGAAAACAATAAGTTATCTGATATTGAATATGATGGGATGGAGGGTAACCCATCCTATGCCAGAGGGCATCGATAAGGCGGTGGTTATCATGGCGCCCCATACAAGCAACTGGGATTTTTTAATAGGCAAGTTGGGGTTGCTATCTCAGGGTGTGAAAATTAAAACACTCATTAAAAAAGAATCTTTCTTCTTTCCACTGGGTTTGATTTTAAGGGCACTGGGTGCTATTCCTGTAGACCGGGGGATGAGTGCCGGAACGATTAAAAAAGTTACCGGGATGATGAATGCCACCGATAAGTTTTTTCTGCTTATTACCCCTGAAGGTACCCGCAAACTTTCCAAAAGGTGGAAAAAGGGTTTTTATTTTCTGGCTGAGCATGCCAATGTACCTGTTATCATGGGTTTTTTAGACTATAAAACAAAAACCGGTGGTATGGGACCGGTTTTGTATCCAAGCGGTAATTTTGAAAAAGATCTGGAAATCATTCAGGAGTTTTACAAAGACAAGACTGCGCGCCACCCCGAGAATTTTAATTTGTCTGCTGACCGGTAAACAGGCTTTCCAGGTTTATCCGCACCCATAAAGTATAGCGTGGAAGAATATCGGAATTGTTTCCCAGGTTTATCTGGCTCATATTCACAGAAGCTCCCGTGCGTAGCGAGAATTGTTCGTTTACATCCATTTTTAAACCCACACCGGTATAAAATCCAAACCCTATTCCGTAGTCTCTGATGTTGTAGTATTCGCTCCGGGGTTGCCGGATGCTGATGCTGATACCATCTATATTCACCCTGTTTTCAAGAATTTCGGTATCGGTAAGCGATACACCACTTTCTATAAAAGGATGTATATACCCTCTGGTTTGAATGGTGTATTGAAAACCAGCGATCACTTCGATCCTTTCTTCTTCTGCATAAATATCGGATAGCAGGCGGTAAGGTTCGGTGGTAGAGGTGAATTTATCTGTAAACAGCGTAAATTTATCAGAAACCGATAATTTGGTGTAATTGAATTCACCCATGATGGCGAATTTATCGCTCAGTTGAATCCCGCCAAAAACCCCCACCTGAAGAGACGGGCTGTATGCCATATTGGTAGGAATGTCACCAATTTCAAAGGATTCGATAATGTCGTCCACATCTCTTACAAGTCGGTCGTAGTTGTAATGACGAAACAAAGATTCTTCCAGGCTGTGTTCGCTGTTTGTGCCATCGCCATTGTAGTAGTTGGCGGTGCCGTTATTGGCAAAATATCCACCGAAATTCAACCCGTACACAAAATGTATCGTAGGTTCTTTCTTTTGATCAGAAAGGGATACCCGGAGGGAAGAAGATGCTGTATCTTTCGCAAAAGATATGAGCGTAATATGCAGAAGCAGCGAGGAAAAAAGGAAAATCTTTTTGATCATGATCCTCCAAAGTTAATCATTCTTATTTTGTGACTGAAAATAGATATTCAAAAGTTTTTCTGCAGCCTGATATGAAGTAAGTTGATTATTTTCGAGCGATCTGATGGTATCTTCTGTGTTTGCGATCACCCCGGGATGCTGGTAAAACCGATCCGTAAGGCTCTGCCTAATGTTGTCGTACATGTGATTAACATGCTGGTTTTTTCTTTTTTGATCAAAGAACCCGTTTTTTTTCACAAGAGCTGTGTATTCATCGATCATGGATCCAATGGTATCCATATTGGTTTTATAGATGCTCGAACAGGTTTCTACTCTGGGAGTCCATCCTGATGGGGCAGGAGGGAAGAGGTGCAAAGCATTCTGGTATTGCACTTTTGCCTTTTGGGCATGGGTAATATTATCGGTATCTGCTTTGTTGATCACAATGGCATCACACATTTCCATGATACCTCTTTTGATGCCCTGGAGTTCATCTCCAGCACCTGCAAGCATCAGCAGAAGAAAGAAGTCGACCATAGAATGCACGGTTGTTTCGGATTGACCAACTCCGACGGTTTCCACCAAAATACGATCGAACCCGGCTGTTTCGCATAAAAAAATAATTTCGCGCGTTTTTCGCGCTACCCCGCCCAAAGACCCTGCAGATGGGCTGGGTCTGATAAAAGCATTGGAATGCATCGACAGGGTTTCCATCCGGGTTTTGTCGCCCAAAATACTACCTTTTGATATCTCGCTGCTGGGGTCTACCGCCAAAACAGCGATTTTATGCCCCTGCCCGATCATGTGCATGCCAAAAGCCTCAATAAAGGTGCTTTTTCCTACACCCGGAACCCCCGTTATGCCAATGCGAAGCGATGGTATGGCATGCGGGATGCACTGCTCTATAATTTGTTGTGCCTGCCTGTAATGTTCAGGTCGCGAACTTTCCACAAGGGTGATGGCCTTGCTCAGGATCGTTCGGTTTCCTTCCCGGATACCGTTCACATAATCTTCTGTTGATAATTCTTTTTTCCGGGTTCCATAAATATTTTTTACCGCCTGAAGATTTATATCGGGTAATTTTTCAACACCTTTCATCTCCTGCAGGGCGGTTTTATGCTTTTTATCAGATCGTAATGGATTGTTTTCCATAAATATATTCGGGTATTTTATCTTTTTTGCGTCACACAAATGTTTCTGGCATGTTTTTGGCGAAAAGTTGCGTATCATTCACAATTCACCCAAAGTTTGATTCGTTTAAAAGATTAACGGTTGAATAAACCTTTGGTTGTATATAATGTTTAATTTTGTTGTAAATCAATAAAAGCAAAAATGCTACATCACAAAATATATCCCAATAAAGAATCGGACCAGTGGGTGGTTTTCATTCATGGAGCAGGTGGCAGCTCAAGGGTTTGGTTTCGTCAGATTCAGAGTTATGTAAAACATTTTAACCTGATGCTTATCGATTTGCACGGGCATGGAAAGTCGCGACCTCAATCCAAAGAAAAAAAAATCACCTATTCTTTTGAGCATATTGCCCTGGATATAGTAAAAGTTTTGGATCATAACAAAATAAAACGTGCACATTTCGTGGGTGTATCGATGGGTACGATTATCGTACGCAAGCTGGCAGAAATAAAAAAAGAGTATGTCCAATCCATGATCCTGGTAGGAGCTATTACCAGGTTGAATTTTAAATCGCGTTTTCTTGTACGTATTGGCAGAACATTTCACCGCATCATCCCATTTATGTGGTTGTATAAAGTATTTGCCTTTATTATCATGCCCCTCGACCAACACCAGGAGTCCAGGAATGTATTTATCAATGAAGCACGCAAGTTGGCCAGGCATGAGTTTATCCGGTGGTTTCAACTTACGCGCCGGCTTACTGCCAAGCTTACCCGTATGGAAGAACAAGACCCTGAAATACCCACTCTTTACGTGATGGGCGACCAGGATTATATTTTGCTGGAACCGGTGAAAGACCTGGTTAAAAAATATAAAAGCCGCTCGCTATTGGTTATTGAAAAATGTGGTCATGTGGTCAATATTGAAAAGGCAAATCTGTTCAATGAGTTGTCCATCGGATTTCTGAAAACATTTCAAGGCAAGCAGATGCCTGCCGATCCCGTTATATAGTCTTTGCAAGAAAACGCCAAATACTGCGTTATTCTCGTTTTTGAAT
>CAYMLS010000122.1:0-13309 GCA_964390665.1 uncultured Bacteroidales bacterium
GTTGTAAGGGATCAACAAAATCAAAACACACTTCCTGGCGCCCACGTAGTTATCAAGGGTACTTTTCTGGGTACTTTTACCAATGCAGAAGGTCAGTTTTCTTTTACCAAACTGGAGGATAAGGAGTACACATTTGAGGTCTCCTATCTGGGTTTTAAAACGAAAACATTTAATGCCAACCCCTCAGAAGAAAGTTACAGAGAAGTATCACTTGAAAGTGCCTCATTGATGACCCAGGAGGTGATCGTGAACGCCACGCGTGCCGGTGATAAAACGCCTGCAACCTACACCAATGTTACAGAGGAAGAAATTGCCATGCGCAATCTGGGGCAGGACCTGCCCGTATTATTATCTTTAACACCTGGTTTGGTTACCAGTTCTGATGCAGGCGCCGGAGTAGGATATACGTGGATGAATATCCGTGGAAGCGATAACTCCCGGATCAATGTTACCCTGAATGGTATACCCGTAAATGATGCCGAATCGCATGGTGTCTGGTGGGTGAACATGCCCGATATCGCCTCCTCATCTGATAATATTCAGATACAGAGAGGGGTGGGAGTGAGTACACAGGGAGCTGCCGCTTTTGGTGCAACCATTAGTGTAAATACCACCGACCTGAACGAAGAGGCATATGGTGAGGTGCACACATCAGGTGGTTCTTTCAATACATTGAGAAACACGGTAAATTTCGGAACCGGGTTAATGGGTGATCATTGGGTTTTTGACGGGCGACTTTCAAAAATATCATCTGATGGTTTTATTGACAGGGCAACTTCTGATTTGAAATCTTTTTACCTTTCAGGAGGATACTATGGTGAAAATACGGTTGTGAAAGCGATCACTTTTAGTGGCACCGAAAAAACCTACCAGGCATGGAACGGTGTACCTGGCGATATGCTTGATACCGACCGCAAGTTTAATCCATCCGGAATGTATTTTGATGATCAGGGAAATATGAGATTTTATGAAAACGAGACCGATAATTATCAGCAGGATCATTATCAATTGCATTTTACGCATGAATTTAATCCCTCCTGGATCGCCAACGCTTCTTTGCATTATACATATGGCAGAGGTTATTATGAGCAATACCGCGAAGATGAAAGTTTTCAGGCTTATGGTCTGGAAAATGTAACCATTAAAGATACCTTGCTTACTGAAACAGATCTTATCAGACGCCGTTGGCTTGACAATCATTTCTATGGTGTTACTTATTCATTGAAATACAATACGTTGGAGAAGTTTGATATGACTTTCGGTGGAGGTTTCAATATTTATGAAGGCGATCATTTCGGAGAAATCATTTGGGCTGCCCTGTCTAAAAATATGGAAAAGGGGCATCGGTTTTACGATAATGACGCACAAAAGACGGATTTCAACACTTTTGCTAAACTCAACTATCAGCTTTCAGATGATATGATTCTGTTTACTGATCTGCAATACCGCAATATAGTTTATGATTTTACCGGTTTGGCATTGGTTGAAGGTCAGGTTGCTCCACTCGATCAGCGTGCTGTTTTCCATTTTTTTAATCCGAAAGCCGGGTTGTTGTATAAATTTTCAGGAAAACACGAAGCGTATGGTTTTGCAGGGATCAGTAATCGTGAACCTGTACGTCGTGATTTCACCGAATCTTCGCCGGATTCAAGACCATCACATGAAACACTTTTCAATGTTGAAGCCGGATATCGTTACCAGGGTGCCGGCACCAAAGTGGGTGTAAATGTTTATTTGATGGATTATGATAATCAGTTGATTCTTACCGGCGAGATCAACGATGTTGGTGGGTTTGCAAGAACCAATATCAAAGACAGTTACCGCATGGGTATTGAGTTTGAAGGATCTGTAAAGATTGCAGAAAAACTGGATTGGACAGGTAATCTGTCATTAAGCAGAAACAAAATCCCTACTTTTACGGAGTACTCTGATGTATATGATGAAGACTGGAACTGGATGGGATCGCAGGAGGAAACTTATGAAAATACCGATATCGCTTTTTCGCCTTCTATTGTGTCGGGAAGTCATTTCCGGTATAGTCCGGTTGAAAACCTTCATATCAATCTTTTTTCAAAATATGTGGGAGATCAGTACATTGATAATACCATGAGCAACGATCGCAAGCTTGATGCCTATTGGGTAAATGATGTGAGTTTATCTTACCAGATCAAAAGCGGATTCTTCAATCATTTGGAATTTACATTTTTGATTAACAATATTCTGGATGTAAATTACATTACCAATGCCTGGATATATAAAGGTTATTTGGGCTCAGAAGGTTTGGTGTCAATCGAAGATGGATATTTCCCTCAGGCAGGTCGTCATTATCTGGCAGGAATGAGGTTGAAATTATAGATAAAGGTTAGTCATTGGGTTCCGCATTTCTGTCAATGGGTGCGGAACCCATACTATCATCAAAGTTTTTATGCCTGGCATAGTGTTGCCATTTTTGGATCATCTCTTTCATATCAGGTGCAATATCAGAATCAAAAAACATACTTTCTCCTGTGATGGGGTGTTCAAAAGCCAGTGTTTTGGCATGCAGCGCATGTCTGGGACAAACTTTAAAGCAGTTTTGCACAAACTGTTTGTATTTGGTGAAAGTGGTACCTTTTAATATTTTATCACCTCCGTAGCTTTCATCGTTAAACAGGGGATGTCCTGTATGCTTGAAATGTGCCCTGATCTGATGCGTTCGTCCTGTTTCGAGTTTGCATTCCACCAGAGAAACATAACCCAGTCTTTCCAATACCCTGTAATGCGTGATGGCATTTTTCCCATGGTCTCCTTCGGGGAAAACGTCCATTACCTGCCTGTTTTTTAAACTTCTTCCAATATGTCCGGTAATGGTTCCGTGGTCTTCTTTAAGATTACCCCATACCAATGCATGGTATAAGCGGTCGATTTTGCGGTCGAAAAACATTTTTGCCAGTCTTGTTTGGGACAATTCCGTTTTTGCGATGAGAATGATGCCGGAAGTATTTTTATCGATCCTGTGCACCAATCCGGGTTTTATCCGTTCGTTATTCTGTCTGGGCAGGTCTTTAAACCGGTACACAAGTGCATTTACCAATGTCCCGGTATGATTTCCATGTCCGGGATGCACAACCATGCCCGCAGGTTTATTGATGATCAGGATATACTCATCTTCATAGATAACACTGAGGGGGATGTTTTGAGGAACGATCTCAATTTCGCGGGGTGGATAAGCCAAAACGATGGTAACCACATCATGCGGTTTTACTTTGTAATTGGATTTCACTTGCTGACTATTCACCAAAATGTTTCCCGCTTTTGCCGCGTTCTGTATTTTACTGCGGCTTGTATTTTCCATGCGCGCCAGCAAAAATTTATCAACCCTTATGAGTCCTTGTCCCGGATCAGATACAAACCTGTGGTGTTCATACAACTCTTGTTCTTCATCGCCATCGGGTGCATGATTTAATGCGTCATGATCTTTCAATTCTTCTTCTTTCATTGTGAGAATAAGTTTTAGCGCGCGATGATAAAACGAGCTGTTGCGGGTTTGGTGTTATGGTTGGTGATCATCTGTAAAAAATAAATACCATTGGCCAGACCTGATACATCAATTTCCTGCGAATATATTGATTGAACAATGATCTTACCCGTTACATCAGTAATTATTATTTCACTATCCGGAGATGGTTGTTTCTGATCGGTTCTGATAAAGAGGGTTTGTCCTTTAACCGGATTGGGATATACCCTTAATTCTTCACTTCGGTTGGAAAGAGGATTGCTGGCAGAGCTGGTAATGACCTGATCCCCGAACACGGGTCTTAGCATGAGCGATCCTTTGAAAATTGATGGGATCCATTCTCCTGTAGTATTATAAAAAATCTGATCGGAATTATCGGTTGATGTGTCAAAACCAATATGTAAAAAATCAGAGGTGGTTTGCTGCCATCCCACGTATATGGTATCCGATACCAATAAAGGTTCTTCAAATTCGTAAGTGATAAACTGGTTGATGACTGGCAAAAAATCAGTTGTAAGAACTTCTGATTCATAAAGAATAATTTCCGGATCAAGATTTTTCCATACTTTTATGATGAAGGGTTTTTTATTGACTTCATTAAACGTAGGGTTGAAATAGATCTGCACAGCATCCATCTGGTCTTCGGTACCCAATAAAAACCTTACGGCTCCTTTTGCTGAGTTGCCTACCAAACCATATCCTTTTTCGGGTGTTCCGTCATCATAAGCGAAATAATTATCGAATGTTTGATTTCTTGATATGGTATCATTCCAGGGCCAAAGATCGCCTTGCAATCCTTCCCGGACAACATGATAAATGGTAAATTGCCTTGCCTCGGCAGGGTCGACCGGGAGCGGGGTGGGAACCACAATGGGATTGGCGTGGGGTTGATAATTCTGGAAACCCGTTTCGGTATAAGGTGAAATGTTCCATGAACCACCGGAGTAGTTTCTCACATTTGCACCTTGTTCGTCCTCAATAAAGTAACGGTAAAAATAATTATAGGTCGTGTTGTCAAGATTGGCAATTTTCAGATCAAATCTTGCTTTCAGGTAGTCCTGCGGATTCTGAATATAGTGTTTCCAGGGCATTGCCTGATATTTTTGGAGCAGTGACTGGGGTTCTTGCGCAAATGTTATATCGTAATAAAAGGAGTCTGCGTGGTTTCTTCCCTTGTCCAGAAAAATGTAATCGATATTCCAGATGGTGGAAATACCGGCAAAGTTCTGTGGATTTTTCAGATTGCCTTGTGGAAAACTGGCGTAGTTGCGAAACCTGAAGCGGAAATCATCTCTGAAATAGGCTTCTTCCCCGATCATAACACCCACAAACGGAAAATAAGTAGTGTCGTTGTTCATCAGAAATTCGTCAAGTGTTTTACCCGTGGTTTTCCAAACACTTTTCCATTGGTCTTCCACCCAGATCTCTTCGTCAGGATTCAGAGGGTCGGGTTCCCAATGGGCAGGAGTGTGCAGAAATTCGAGTACAAGAGAGTCTTTTTCCCTGGGAGGGCTTCCATTTCCCTGAGGTTGATAATGAAAGCTCAACATGACACTGTCAGACGGTGAAAGGGAAGCGGGATCTTCTCCAAACACAGAATCCAGTCTTATGGGTTGTGAGGTCAGCATATCTGCTGAAAACAAAAAACTCAGCGAATCCGCAGCACCATATATTTCGCCCCATTGATTGATTGCATCTAATGTTGCAGTGCCTGCGCTTTTGGGATTGATGGCAAAACCTTTATTGACAAAAGCAAAACTGTCGCTCCACAATCGCGTGTCGGGATACGGCCCTGGATATGAAAAATCTTCTTTGAAAGGGATCTGTATAGCAGTGTTTTCATCATTCTTCTGTTGCTGTGTCTGGGTAGAAGCAACAGTATCTTTTGTTTGATGATACTTTTTGGAGGTATTGCTTTGCATGGGAAGCAATACCTCCTGCGCAGCCAAAAAGGAATTGGAAAACGAAAGGACAATGAATATAAAAAGCAATTGATGGTTCATCAGATCTTTTGTCTTGACGGGTTGTGTTTGTTATGTTACAAACAAAGTATTATTTAAATTATTGTTCAATAAAAGGCAGGAATCAGAAAACAGAACCCCTGAAAACGGATTGTTATTCTTCTAGGGCATCCTGATCTTCCAAATCATCTATATCCTTGTACCAGATATTGAAGGTTGTACCTTTTACGATTTTTTCAATGTCATCAGGTGATGGTTCCTGTTTGTAAACCCTGGCTCTTCTTTCGAGCACATTGTCATCGAATGTTTCTCTGCCAAGTACCATCGATAGTTCTCTGAGGATCTCGAAAACTTCCTCGGGTGACTTTCCCGTGAGGTCAGGTGTTGGAACCGACAGACTTTCAATCATATATTCTTCAAAATCGAAATTTTCTGCAGAGCGATAGAAAAGATCTACCTGTTTTCCTCTTTCCAGTTTTTTCATACCGGTTTCCATTCCCGGGTCTTGTCTGTACACTCTCAGGTCTGATGATTCTTCATCATCCAGAAAAACTTCCTCACCTACATTCAATGATGATTGGTTGAGCAGTAAAATTGCTTCTTCGCGGGGTTTTCCCACCATAAATGGAACGGTTACCAGATTACCTGATTCGCCGGTACCCAACTCCAGATCAATCGCGGTTCCCTTTTCTATCAGTGTGCCTGGTTCTATGGTTCCATTGTTGTATTTTTGTTGCAACACATTATCTCTGGCAATATTGGGAACATATTCCAGTTTCCCTGCCTTTAGTCCGTAATTGTCTAAAATGGCCAAAGCCTGCCTGAGAGAAAGGTCATTCAGGTTGGGCATTTCTACCATTTCCGGCAAAATAGCAACTGTAGTAAGGTAAACGGTTCGGTTTTTTTTCACTTCCTTACCTGCCTCCGGGTTTTGTGAACTTACAGTGCCCTTTTCACTGGTAGAATCAAAAACAGAATCGTTGATCACTGCTCTGAGGTTATTGTCCTCCAGAATTTGAATGGCCTCCCCGGTTTCAATACCTTTCAGGTCTGGCACATTGATGGTTTTGCCATGCATCGTGTAAATATCTAACAGTTTTAAGGCCAACCAAAGCACGGCAATGGTAAAGGCAATGGCCAAAACCACATGATAAAAAAATGTTTTACTTTTTAGAAAACTAATGATACTCATTGTATGATTTTAATTTATCGGGTCTGGTTACAAACTTTTTTATCTGTTTTCTTATGCAGGAAACCTGACATGATTGTAAACCCAAAGATCCCAGTTTCCTTATTAGGTGAATGATAATCCTTGTGATCAAAAAAAATGCCTGAGCAAATATTTTGTCAGGGTACTTGTTTATTACATGTCAAAATTAATAATTAATTTACTGGTATATCGTAAAATTTACCTCTTGTATTATAATGGCGTATTTTTCTTAAACTCTTCTATCTTTGCTTTTATTTTATGATTGCCATCTTAATTGTGTTGGTTTGTGTGTTTGTATTTTACAACTATCACAATAACAGGTATTTGTTGTTTTTTTTATTTGAGCAAGGTTTGGCACCCTCATATGTATTCAGGTATAAAAATACTGTACGATCCGACAAATCATGGATAATATTTACAAAAACAAATGCCCTGATTGTTTAACCATGATCGGGTGATTAAAAAGCCACTTTTGTTGGTTGTTTTGACGAATCGTTATTGTAACCAATTCATGTTTTAGCCGGATCAATTGGAAAAAGGATCTGGGAATATTGAAAAGACAGGATTTTAAAAGAAAATTTTCATGAAACAAACAAGCGACTTAACCAGGAATATTGCCCTGATAGCGGGAGGATATTCCGGAGAATATGTGATCTCTATCAACAGTGCCCGTGTGATCAAAAAAAATCTGGATGATCAGTTGTTCAAGGTTTATTTAATTGTTGTTGCTGCTGATAAATGGGTATACATAGATGAAGAGAATCGGGAGACACCTGTTGATAAAAACGATTTTAGTATTCCAACACCACAGGGGAAAATAACTTTCGATTGTGCGTTGATCACCATTCATGGTACTCCCGGAGAAGATGGAAAACTGCAGGGATATTTCGATTTGATGAATATTCCCTATACAACATCAGGTTTGCTTGCCAGTGCACTAACTTTCAATAAGTATTTTTGTAATCTGCTGGTTTCACAATGGGGTATACCCGTTGCCCGTTCTGTAAAGATGTCATCATATCAAAATGCAGTTGCACAGGATATTCTCAGGCAGGTTCAATTACCCGTATTTGTAAAACCCAACAAAGGGGGGTCTAGTCTGGGTACTACTTTTGTAAAAGAGCCCGAACATCTATTGCCTTCTCTTGCGTTATGTTTTGAACATGACAGTGAAGCCTTGATCGAAGAATTCCTTGAAGGTACCGAACTCACCTGCGGGGTTTATCAGCGCAGGGGAGAGGTAGTGGTTTTACCCGTCACTGAGATCGTAAGCAAGACCGAATCCAAATTCTTTGATTACAAAGCGAAATATACAAAGGGTGCTGCTGATGAGATCACTCCGGCAAGGATTGAGGAAAAACTACGCGATGAAATCTGGCAAACCACTGCTTTTTTATATGAAAAACTGGAATTAAGAGGGGTTTGCCGGATCGACTATATATTTAGCAAAGGAAAACTGTTTTTTCTGGAGGCCAATATAACCCCGGGTATGTCTGAGCGAAGCATTGTGCCACAGCAGGCTGCATACGTAGGCATTGGTTTGAAACAGTTGTACACCGATGTGATCATGGAAGCAATCCATCGAAACGGTGCCTGATGAAGAAACCGTCAAGTGCAAGGCGAGTCCAACGCAGTAATTGGCGTTTTCCTGCAAGCACTATTTACCGGGTGCTTCCGTTGGGGAGTATTAAATGTAATTGAGTGATTGCAAGTATTCAGAAAACATTTTGATGGCTTTGTACCGATGACTGATCTTATTTTTTTCGTTCAGGGGCATTTCGGCAAAAGTTTGCTGGTAGTTTTGGGGAATAAAAACCGGATCGTATCCAAATCCATCGGTTCCTCTTTTCTCCAAAATTATTTCACCTTTCACAATACCCTCAAATGTTAGTTCTTCGCCATCCAGAAGAAGTGCGATTACTGTCCTGAACTGTGCTTTTCGGTTGGTGGCATTTCTTAGTTCACTCCAAATTTTTTGAATATTGGCGTTGCTGTCTTTTTGTTCGCCGGCATATCTTGCTGAAAGAACACCCGGTTTTCCTCCCAGAGCTTCTATCTCCAGTCCGGTGTCATCGGCAAAGCAGTTTACAAGGTATCTGTCTTTTATAAATCTTGCTTTTTGCATGGCATTCCCTTCCAGTGTATTTTGCGTTTCAGGAATATCTTCATCGCAACCTATCTCTTGTAAACCTTTAATTTTCAGTGAGTTCGGAAGCATCTTTCCGACTTCCAGAATTTTATTGGGATTTTGCGTTGCAAAAACGAGTTCCAGCATCATTGGCAAAAAATGTTATGAATGTTTATTTGCTGAAGTTTCTTCCAGAAGATCTGTTTCCTCCAATTCTATCAGTACGAAATTCTTTTTCACCCTGTCACCTTTATTTACATTGATCCGCAGAACTTTGGCATCAAAAGGGGCCAGGATCATGTTTTTCATCTTCATGGCTTCCAGGATCAGAATTTTATCACCCTCCCTGATCGTATCATTTTCTTTTACAAAAACTTCAGGAATATTTCCCGGCATGAATGCTTTTAAATGGTTTGGGTTATTGGGTTTATAAGGCGTTCTGCTTTCATGCATTTTGTTGAGTTTTGTTTTGTAGGTAACATCGTCAACAATCAGAGGAAAGAACTTCTCTTTCTCTGCTTTTTTCTTTGATGGATTATTTGCTTTTTTGTTCATGTCAAAGCTAAATTAGAAACGATACTGTTGGAGTATTCCGCAATCCATCATTCAAAAATCTGTTTGGATCGCATATTATATCTTCAGCACTGAATATCTCTCTGATTCAATCATTAAATTTTTTAAAAAGGAGGAATTCCATGTTTTTTTTCAGGACGAAGTTCTGATTTCTGACTGGAAACCTCCATGGCATGTACTACAAATTTGCGGGTTTCGTTGGGTTCAATGACCGCATCAATATACCCATGTGCAGCTGCCACGTAGGGGTTGGCAAATTTTCTTTTGTATTCTTCAACTTTTTCTTTTCTGATCTTATCCGGTTCGCCGGCATTTTTTATTTCGTTGCGGAAAATAATATTAGCGGCCCCTTCAGGGCCCATAACAGCGATTTCTGCTGTAGGCCAGGCAAATACAAAATCGGCTCTCAGGTGTCTTGAGCACATGGCAATGTATCCACCACCATAAGCTTTTCGGAGGATAACGGTAATTTTGGGTACAGTTGCTTCTGAGTAACTGTATAAAATTTTCGCACCGTGTCTGATAACTCCGGAATGCTCCTGATCAATTCCTGGCAGATAACCAGGCAGGTCTACCAAAGTAATCAGCGGAATATTAAAAGCATTGCAAAAGCGGATAAAACGCGCTGCCTTGTCTGATGAGTCAACATCGAGTACACCCGCCAGTACCAGAGGTTGGTTGGCAACAAAGCCCACAGTATCGCCGTTTATTCTGCCAAATCCAATGACCATATTGGCAGCAAAGAGTTCCTGCACTTCAAAGAATTCACTATCGTCGCTGATCGATCTTATAACATCTCTTACATCATAGGGTTCTCTGGGATCAATGGGGATGATATCATCAATTTTGTATTGTCTTGATTTGGGTGCCTTTTTGGGGAATCGATCCGCTTTTTTGGTATTGTTCCAGGGGATATAAGTGACAAGTTTTTTGATCTGAGCCAGGCATTCCTGTTCACTTTCTGCAAAAAAATGAGCATTACCAGTAATTTCTGAATGTACACGTGCACCACCCAGTTCTTCCATGGTGATCTCTTCTCCCAAAACAGATTTGATCACTTCTGGTCCTGTGATGAACATTTTTGATATTTTATCTACCACAAACACAAAATCGGTGAGTGCCGGAGAATAAACGGCGCCACCTGCACAGGGACCTAAAATAACCGATATCTGAGGCACTACTCCTGATGCCAGGGTATTGCGGTAAAATATCTCACCATAACCAGCGAGGGAATTAACGCCTTCCTGTATGCGTGCTCCTCCTGAGTCGTTGATACCAATAATGGGTATCTTGTTATTCAAGGCGTGATCCATGATCTTGGCAATTTTGCGGGCATGCATGATTCCCAGCGAACCACCGGCTACAGTAAAATCCTGGGCATAAATACAAACCGGGTAACCATTGATGGTGCCGGTACCCGTGATCACGCCATCGCCGGGAAGGTGTTTTTTATCCATATCAAAATCACGTGCAGCATGTTCTACAAACATATCGTACTCATGAAATGAATTGGGGTCCAAAAGGGTTACAATTCTTTCACGAGCCGTCATTTTGCCCATGCTTTGTTGTTTCTCAATGGCTTTTACGCCACCACCCAGCAGGGCACCCTGCATTCTTTTCTTAAGATCAAGTGTCTTTTTCTTTATCGACATATGTTTTTTGTTTTGTTTTCTAAACTGAAATTTGCCTGCCAGTTAACACTGGCGTTTTTTTTGAACCGAAAAAACATTCAAAGTAATTAAAAAAAAATGAAAACAACTATTTTTTTCTTTACAAAACTTTTTGTACAACCGACTTTTGGGGTTGTGGTTTCAATATTTTCCGCCTGAAATAAAAGCAATTCATACATTCTGCTCAGTATATGCAAGGGGTTAAAAGTATGAGAGGAAAACAAGGGCAACGATGGGTTATTGTACAAGTATTTTTTGGATAAATGAAAGATGTTGATTTGTTATTTGAAGAAAATAGATTCCTTTTCCCCAATGCTGCAAATTCAGTTGGGTAGTGTACAACTCCTTGTTTTGAGCAATGTGCTCTTCATAAATGATCTGTCCGGATAAATTGATGACTTTCAATGATGTATCTTCGTTCAGAATATTTTTGATCTCAACCGAAAAGGTACCTTCTGAAGGATTGGGAAAAACATGCACGGATTCAGAAAGAGTGATGTTTTCATCGTGGGTTTCAATTTCTTTGAAATTGGCTTTTACCTCGGTTTCATAGGACGGCATTATAAAAGAATACTCCGGAAGTGTACTCAGGATTGCTCCATCCTGGTCTGTCCATGAAATAAATTCAAATCCCGGGTTGGAAACAGCATTAAGTATAACCATTTCATTTTCTGCATAATAACCTGAACCCGTGATGGTACCACTCAAAGCAGGTATGATTTCTAACAGTACGAAATTGGTAGGTATGTTGGGGTCAAAACCGTATAGTTGGCTGGTATCAGTTTCAAGAGGGTCTAACCAGGGTTTTAAGCGCATTTCGGGTTGTGTGCCGTTTGCTTGCCAATGATAATAAAACTTCCCGTAATAATCTGCCAGTTGCGGATTGCTGCAACTGGCGCCGCCACCGGTAAGTGTACCGATGATAAGTCCTTTATCGTCGAAAAGAGGTGCACCTGATGATCCCCCTTCTGTTACGCCGTGTCCCGATTCTGTCTCCGACCAGTTTACCTTCCAGAAACCTTGCTCCAGTCCTCCTGTAAAAGTTTCAGAAAGGGTTGGTTCCTGATAAACGGAGATTTTTTTGGCATCTCCCGAAGGGTGATGTATGGTCACTCCCGACTCGGATGAGCGCCTGCTGAGGTTCCATCCGTTAAAATAAGGCAACCAGGTTTCGGGTATTTCATCTTCAAGAAGCAACAGTTTAAAATCTGTACCTTCCTGCAATGCCCCTTTGGATATCAGTGTACTACCTTCAATCATTTTGCTTTCATCCAATAAACCGGAATTGCCGCATGTAAGGTATTCATAATCAAAATAAAACTGCCATACCAGATAGTCTTCTTCCGTGGCATTTGTACCACAGTGGTTAGCGGTAAGAAAATAGGGTGTTTGATCCTGATTCGTATTGTTGACAAGCGATCCGGAGCAATAATACCATGTATTTCCTGAGCGCAGAATAATGCGGGCCACGCCTCTTTTTTGTTTGTTCCATGATATACCCTCCGGGCAGTTTATGTTTACATTACAATCGCCTGATGAACTGGCATGCTCTGCATCATCAACTGATTTATCCGGTTGATTGGTGATATGAATGATCTCCTGAATGATGAAATCGTTTTCTTTTGTTATGTTTGCGTAGCTTTCATGGTATTCTATGACGAGTTCTTCGTAAGGCATTATTTGAACAGACAGCAATCCGTGTGGTTGATTGTTTTGTCTGGTAAATGCACCTATAGACTTTTGGGATGCAGGATGATAAACAAAAAGCTTATCTCCTTCGGGGATGTCAAGATCAGCGAAAATGAAACCCATGGCATTTGCACCGGGAGAAATGATTTTTAACTGCCAGAGAATTGAACTGTCGGGCAGAAGGTGGGGAGTTGCATTTTTTTTGAAATTTTGATCAATGTCAATGGAGTAACCTGCCAGCAAAGCTGTTTCGCCCTCTTGTATTTTAGTTTGTGGAGAAAGCGAATAAGAAAAAGCAGTATCTGGCTTCCATTTGTCTGTTATCAATCCGTGAGGCTTTTCCCCCGTAGTGATTTGTGCATAACCAGGTTGGATATAAAAAAAAACAGAAATTGTGATCAGAAAAATGGATAGGTGCCTCATAATTTCAATCATCTGAAATGAACCTGTGGGATAAATAACGAACCTCAACGCAGTTTAGCAGGAATTCTAAATCTGCGAATAAATACAATACAATAATAAGAAAATTCAGGCAATTATCTTAGCGTAGATTCCCTTATTTTTAGTTCGGCTTCAAAAATC
>CAYMLS010000123.1:0-13268 GCA_964390665.1 uncultured Bacteroidales bacterium
TTAATCAAATTATAAACAGATGAAAGATGACGCACGATGTAAACTTTTCAAATTGCCTGATTGTTCGTATTTTTACCATGCTTCTCGTTTTATTAAAACCACATCGGATTATGGAATCTTCTTTTGGTAAAAATCATGTTATACGGTATTTTGGCATCAATTTTTTCATGATGATCATGCTTTTGTTTTCTGTTACCGTTTTCTCCCATACCCCCCAACAGGGGCATTTTGGAAATTGCAGTCATTTTTGTTCCCATTCCCATATCCAATCTAATACGATCGGTATTTATGAGCAGGATGAGAGAATCCACGATTATGATGTGAAATCTTATGATATCGATGTGGAAGTTTTCCCGGGGAGTACAAATATAAAGGGGAAAACAATTGTTACAGCAGAGATCACAGTAGCAGAAACCGGGGTTTTTGTGTTGGAGCTTACAGAGGAACTCACCGTAGGGCATGTTTTACTCAACCAGGATACCGTTTCTTTTTCCCATCAGGATCAGACGATTGTAGCAGAGGCTTCGCAAACTTTGCCACAGGGAGCGATCGTGACCCTTGAGGTGGTTTATGAGGGAGAACCGCAGCCGGAAGCGTTTTTTTCCGGACTGACCAATGCCACCAACAACTTTGGTGAAGATGTTGTGTATACCCTTTCCGAACCTCACAATGCCCGTAAATGGTTTCCTGTAAAACAGGTTTTATCAGATAAAGCTGATAGCGCAAGCATTTCCATTACCACTCCGGAGGGTTTTGCAGGTGCTTCCAACGGTTTGCTTTACCAGGTTGTGGAATTGCCCGGCAACAGGATACGCTATGAATGGAAAACGTATTATCCCATTGCATACTATCTGATCTCTATTGCCGTCGCCAATTATCAGGAATATAATTTTTATGCACCCCTTTCCGGTGAAAACGACAGCATTTTTGTTCAAAACTTTATTTATAACCAGCCTGGGGTTTTGGAAGATCTCAAAGACCAGATCGACAAAACAAAAGACCTGATGTCTTTATTTTCCGGTATCTGGGGAGACTACCCTTTCAGCAGTGAAAAGTACGGGCACGCACAGGCCCCTTTGGGGGGAGGTATGGAGCATCAAACCTTGTCTACAATGGGGTATTTTGGTTTTGATATAACCGCCCATGAATTAGCCCACCACTGGTTTGGCAACCAGGTAACCTGTGCTACCTGGAGTGATATATGGATCAACGAAGGTTTTGCCTCTTATGGCGAGTACCTGGCGCGTGAGTTTGTGTTGTCGCGCCCACAGGCAGACAACTGGATGGAAGGCGCTCACAGCAATATAAAATCACAACCCGGCGGATCGGTGTATGTGCCGTTCAACGAGCTCAACAGCGTATGGAGAATTTTTAACGGACGCCTTTCTTACCGGAAAGGGGCTGCCATCCTGCATCAACTGAGATTTGAGATCAATGATGATAATTTGTTTTTCTTTATTATGGAGGATTTTCAGAATCAATTTGCACATCAGGTGGCCACCGGCGACGATTTCAAAGATCATATAGAACTTCATACCGCATTAAACTGGGATTGGTTTTTTGACCAATGGTATTATGGTGAGGGTTATCCTGTATATAACATTGAGTGGTGGCAGGAAAATGATACCCTTATGATCCGCTCGGCTCAGCAGGGTTCTTCAGATCTTACGCCATTTTTTAAAGGGACGGTTGCCTTCGGGGTTGCTACCTCGCAGGAAAATTTCCAGGTTAGAATGATGCAGGAGCAGTCCGGGCAGGTTTTTAAAATACCGGTGGAAGGCAAAGTGGAGGATCTTATTTTTGATCCTGACAATTACATGTTGAAAGATTTTACCCTGCTTGATTCTGCAGGCATTATCGATGCTATTGAGAACAGGGTGCGCATCTTTCCAAATCCTTCCACAGGAAAAATTTACCTGGAGTATGCACCGCATTGGCACAATGCCCGTTTTTATATTCTGGATATGAAAGGGTCAAAAGTGGCAGAGGGGAGTCTCAGGAATTCACAAACAGAGATAGATCTTTCCTCCCTGGAAAGTGGTGTTTATGTTGCGCAGTTTTTCCCCGAAAGGGGAGCATCAAAAATGGTGAAAATGGTTATGCATTAGAGGGATGCAGGTGTATAAGGCAAAATGCTGGTGTTCTGAAAAGAGGCAGAGATCGCCATTGATGTTTACATGCTGTTAGTCCCGGATAATATAAATATCTTCATTTTCTTTTTTCATCAGGTATTTTTCCCGGGCATAGCGTTCCAATTCGGCCGGGTCATTTTTAAATTTTTCCATTTGCAAACTGTCTCGCCTGATCTCTTCAATATAATAATCTTTCTCTACTTCCAGTTTTTTGATCTCTTTGGATAGCCTGTATTGTTGTATCAGGTTGTTCTGATCAAAAAAAACAAACCATACCAATGCCGCTATGAACACCAGAAAGTACTTGTTTTTAAGAAAAGAAGGAATCTTTTTGAACATAAACCGGACATTTTGAATGGAGAATGATTACAAATATACAATGAAAAACCGGTTTAATGCAAACCTTTTACTTTTGGTTTGCCCGCTATAAAATCTTTCAGGTAAAAGGGCTCGAAGTATGCAGTGTCTTCAAAGTTTTGATTCTTGTATTTCTGAAGTGCAGGTTTCAGCAAACCCTTTGCCGAAGGATAGATAAGATCATCAAAGAAAGCATGAGGATGCCTGATAACCTCCCGGCATTTGGAAGCACCATCACCGAAAAAAAGTATTTTGTTTTTCTCCAGCAGGTCAGCGAAAGCTTTTTCATCGATGATCCGGGCGCTTGTAGGTTCGCAATTGTTCAGGTTCTTGTCGAAGACCGCTGTATAAACCTCCATGCGGCGCGCATCAATCATGGGTACAAGCAGATCATAATGCAGATCAACTTTTTCTGCTGCCGCATAAGTTAAAGATTCCAGGCTATTGATCGCTATCAGTGGAATATCCAGCGCATAACAAAATCCCTTTGCGGCACTTACGCCAATTCTTAATCCTGTATATGATCCGGGACCCATACTAACTGCCACCGCATCCAGTTGGCTAAAAGACATGGATGCTTCTTTCATTACCTCCTCCACAAAAACAGTGAGCAGGGAGGAGTGTGAATAGTCGGGCGTTTTATCTTCACGAATGGCGATCATTTCCCCATTCTTTGATAAACCTGCCGAGCAAATCTTTGTTGCAGTTTCCAAAAGCAGAATTACAGGCATTGATAAAAGTAAATAGTTTATGCTCCGGGTCGGAAATCGATCCTTTGCCTTACAATGTTTTTGATCTCGCTGGTGTGTATCCTTTCCTGTTTCATGGTATCCCTTTCGCGAATGGTAACGGTGCCGTCTTCCAGTGTTTGATGATCAATGGTCACGCAATAGGGTGTTCCGATGGCATCCTGCCTTCGGTATCTCCTTCCGATGGCATCTTTTTCTTCGTAAATGCACATGAAATCAAATTTCAGGTTATCCATTACCTCACGTGCTTTTTCTGCGAGGCCGTCTTTTTTCATCAGGGGCAATACGGCTACTTTATAAGGGGCAAGCATAGGGGGCAGGGTCATCACAACTCTTTCTGAACCATCTTCCAGGGTTTCTTCTTTCAGCGAATAACTAAGCACAGCCAGAAACATTCTGTCTAACCCAATAGATGTTTCCACCACGTAAGGCACATAACTTTCATTGGTTTCCGGGTCGAAATACTGAAGTTTCTTACCAGAGAATTTCTGATGTGCTCCCAGATCAAAATCGGTACGTGAATGTATCCCTTCGAGTTCCTTGAACCCAAAGGGGAACATGAACTCAATATCGGCAGCGGCATTGGCATAATGGGCAAGTTTATCATGGTCGTGAAAGCGGTAATTCTCTTCCGGAATACCAAGAGCTTTATGCCAACGCATTCTTTCGTTTTTCCAGTATTCGTACCATTTCATCTCTTCGCCGGGTTTTACAAAAAACTGCATCTCCATCTGCTCAAACTCCCGCATACGAAATATGAACTGACGAGCCACGATCTCATTGCGGAACGCTTTTCCTATTTGGGCAATGCCGAAAGGAATTTTCATCCTGCCGGTTTTTTGCACGTTCAGATAGTTAACAAATATACCCTGTGCTGTTTCGGGGCGCAGATATATCTGATTGGTGTCTTCTGATAAAGAACCCATTTGAGTGCTGAACATCAGGTTGAATTGCCTCACATCGGTCCAGTTTTTTGATCCTGAAACCGGGCAGGCAATTCCGAGTTCTTCGATAAGTGCTTTTACATCGCTGAGTTCTTCGTTTTCAAGAGATCTCACAAACCGGTTGCGGATGTTGTCAATTTTTTCCTGGTTGGCTTTTACGCGGGGATTGGTTTCCCTGAACATTTTCTCATCAAAGGATTCACCAAATTTTTTGGATGCTTTCGTAACTTCTTTTCTGATTTTATCTTCCAGTTTTGCCATGTGATCTTCAATAAGCACATCAGCCCGGTATCTTTTTTTGGAGTCCTTGTTATCGATCAGCGGATCGTTAAAGGCATCAACGTGTCCTGAAGCTTTCCATACTGTTGGATGCATAAAAATGGCGGAATCAATTCCAACGATATTTTCGTGGAATTGCACCATTGATTTCCACCAGTATTCCATGATGTTTTTTTTCAGGGCGCTGCCGTTTTGTCCGTAGTCATAAACAGCACTTAAGCCGTCGTATATTTCGCTACTCTGAAAAATAAATCCATACTCTTTGGCATGGGCAATGATTTTTTTAAAACTGTCGTCTCCTTTTTGCATGATGATAGATGTAAATCGTTATTTTTCTTTATTTTCCTTGAAAGGTTTAAATTTTTTGCTATTGATAACCACTTTGAGGCTTTTGGGTAAAATGGTAAAATTGAAGGGCGAATGTCCGATAGATTCTCCGTCAACTTCAATAAGTACAGGGGTTTTGGGTTCTATAACAATGTTTCTGCCTTTATGAACCTCTACCTTTTTATGTTTTTTGATGGTACCATTGTAAAGTCTGTTCACATTGGCGATCACCGACCATTTGCTCATATCTTTGATCAGTGTAAGATCAAAAAAACCGTCATCAGGAACGGCATCGGGGGTTTGTTTCATGCCCCCGCCGTTAAACTGTCCGATACCCACTGCCAGGGTAAAGATCTTGTGATGCATCTCTGTGTTGTCTATCACAATGCGTGTAGCAACAGATTTGTAGGCAAACAGCGAAGCGAAAATATTTTTAAAGTACACCAGCGGATTTGCCTTTCCCAGTTCTTTATCGGCATTTGTTTTTTGAGCCACCAAACCGTCAAACCCCAATCCGGCCATGTTGATAAAGTATCTTGTACCCATGCCTTTTTCATGACTGAAACTTACCATGCCTGCATCCTGAATGAAAGTATCTTCTTTGGTTATCAAAGCAATAGAATTTTTGTAATCAACTGGTACCATAAAAGTTCTTATCCAATCATTTCCGGTTCCTACAGAAACCACAGCCAGCGTAATATCGTGAGTGG
The DNA here is from genome assembly GCA_964390665.1 of uncultured Bacteroidales bacterium. GTDB lineage: Bacteria > Bacteroidota > Bacteroidia > Bacteroidales > UBA7960 > SKVR01. The sequence goes on from CAYMLS010000123.1 coordinate 5,499, forward strand.
GCACCAGGTTTTGATGGAAAATACCGTTCACCACCTCATTGAGGGTGCCATCACCGCCTACTGAAATAATTTTCCGGTATCCTTTTTCAATATATTCTTTGGTAAGTTTTACGGCATGATCTCTACGTTGGGTAAATACAGCTTCGTACGAAAGTTTTTGGTGATCCATGATCGCGGAGATCTTTTTCCAATCTCTTTTGCCTTTGCCCACGCCTGCATTGGGATTTACAATGGCGATCCATTCTTTGTTTTCCGTACTTTTCACAATGCCTGGTTATAAAGTTTTCTATTACAGTGAATTAAACCGGTTGTTTTTAAACGAAGTGCAAAAATACGAAAAAATTGTACAACCGTACAAAGGATTTCGGAATTAAGAAACAGCGGGTGGATCGTAAGGTTGAGGTATGATGTTATCTTTTCCGGGTCAGGGTGTATACAATAATATGACCATAGGGGTAAAGGATGGTTTTTTACCCGGAAAAAACCCCGGAGACCATTCTCCGGGGCTTTGTTGCTCACTACCCTCATCATTGCTTGCGGAAAAACACTTTTCTTTGTGTTATCCTGGTAATCTGATAAAACAATTGTTGATGAACCGAGCATGACAAAAATTTTGACACACTCGCACATGATTATAAATCGCGGCATGTAAAGCATGTAGTCAGAGTTTTAGCGAGCTCTCCCGTCGGAAAAAACGAGAATCTATTTAAAAAGTATAACCAGACGAAGCTCATATCTTTGCTTCTCCGACATTTCAGTCATTGAGAATGAAGACCATGCTTAATTCAGCATTTTTGTTTCCGAACTTATCAGCGAATAACAAGTTTGGAGGTATGCACTTTCTCATTATTTACAATCTGTACAAAGTAAATACCGGCAGAGAAATCTTCCACATTGATCTGTGTGTTGGTTGAAGAAGCAAATTTTTGTGCCACAACATTTCCTGCAATATCGATGAGCGTAATGTGGCTGTTTTCGGGTGCTTCAACATTCACCAAATTGCTTGCGGGATTTGGGTAAAGGTTTACTCTCATATCCAGCTGATCTGTTTCGCGTACAGAAACATCAGAGTCCTCATTAAATCCAACCAGATCGATATACACAGTAGCGGTAGTAACATCCACTTCTTCAAAGTCAAAATACAGTGCAATCAGTTGCAGAACGGTCATATCAGGTAAATCGGCGACTCCCTCCGCAGCTTCAAAGTTCTCCAAAGGTATCACCACCTCCTGCCATTCGGTCGAGATGTCAAAATTGGTGTAACTGATTCCGTTATCTCCTGGATCAATTCCTGAAGTGTCGTACATTCCCAGTTTAGCCTGGGAGATATTTTGATCTGCTTTGATATGCAATACAAGGTAATTGTATGCACTAACATCGGCGTGCGGGAAAGCCCACATCCGGTATCCGGTCAGAGGGTTTTCCTCGCTGACTTCATAATCCAGTTTCACTGCCGTGCCGCCGTCAACGCCCTCGCCGGGCATATCCGCAGCGGTTGTTTGATCGTTGAGTGGATCTCTGAATCCTTCCACATTGGTTAGACCGTCTGTTTCAAAATCAGACCAAACAAAGTCAACATCGGATTCGCCTGTTTCAGGAGCCTCTCCCAGTCTGATATCGTCAAAATAGATCAGAATATCCTCATCAAGTCCCACAGGGTCAATAAAATCGGGCATCAAAACAATTGTGCCCCATTCGCCGGTAACATCAGAAAAGTCAAAAACAAGTTCTTCCCATTCATTTGTTTTGGTTTGGGGAAACATGCTCTCCAATTCCACGGGGTCGCCGTTTCCTTCGATTTTGATTTTAACGGGGCTGATACGCGGTTTCCATACTTTCACATAAACGTATTTGTGTTCCGTGAAATCCATGGGTTCATCCAGTGCTGAAAAGAAACCACCCCATGGCACACCATTTTGGCTGCGGTAATATTGTCCTACTCTGTTGCTTGGGTTAACCTCTGAAGAATCAGGATTGTAAATAACTGAAAATTCACTGTTGTCATCTTCACCACCCAACATAGCATTCATAGGAATGGATTCGAAATCCTCGATAACAACTTCATTGCCTTCTCCGGGGGTTTCACTATCGCTCAAAACGATATGGTCAAGATATATCACGATATCTTCTGTAAGCGTGAGAGGGTCTTCGAAATCTGGCAAGAATGCCACGATCGGATATTCGCCATCAGCATCAGGAAAATGGAATGTAAGGTTCTCCCATTCCCCGGTAAGAGTTTGCGGTTCGACAGATTCAAGCTCGAAAGTTCCACCGGGACCACCTTCTACTTTGAATTTCACGGTAGAGATCCGGGGTTTCCAAACCATCGCATGCACATATTTTTTTTCTGTCATGTCGATCGTTTCGGGCAGAGTCGACCAGAATCCACTCCATATCAGGCCGTTCATACTGCGGTCAAATCTCAGCACATAGTGAGAAGGATTGGCATCACCCTGATCGGGGTTGGGCACAACCGTCATTTCACTGTTATCATCTTCACCTCCCAGCATCAGATTGATGGGGATGTGTTCAAAATCTTCGATCATTTGCTGGCTCCGGGCAAATCCTGTAATGGTCAGCATAAGAATAAGAATTAAGGTAACTTTTTTCATAAGATCACATTTTTAAATTAGTAAATTAGTAAATAAGTAAATTGACAAGGTAGTAGCATATATCATATATCATTTTTCTGTGTTTTAAATTCCTTACGATCATAAAAAAATCCCAGTTTTCTCAATCCCAGATGAATCTCAGGGTTTTGCATGAAAAGGTCCCAAAGCAAAGCAGAACGATAATTTTCGATCATCACCACAATGGGTCCCTGGTCGATGGCCAGGTAATTATCGGCAAACCAGTTATGGTGGATGGAAAAAGCATCGTAGAAACCATATTCACCCCAGAGTTGATCACCGAGTTGTTCATCAAAAAATCTCAGCGCATTCATGGAATGTTCAGGTGTGTATGGAAATGCCGAGAGGGCAGCCGTGGGAGTGATCACACCCAGATCGTTGGTCGGTGAATGCGCTGAATAACCCATATGATTATCGCTGGCAGTAAGTCCCCAGCAAATGGATGAATATCCTTTGTATTTGTTGGGATTCATTTCGCAGTGCCGCTGGTTGATCAGTGTGTGATTGACATTTTGAGTCCAGTAGCAGGTTTGTTGGTCTTTTAAACCACGTGGGTCAAGACCCAGGAACGAGTAATGACTGAAAAACAAGGGTCCTCCATAATCATAACCCAAAGGAAGTTCTATACCGTAATATTCTTTCCCGTTATAAAAATGGGGTGAATTTTTCCATCCTTCTGTGTATACCTCTTTTGATATGGGATGTGTGGGGGATGATGCTGCCAGTACATATGCGATGAGGCATTCATCCCATCCTTTAACAGGGTGATTCATTTCCCATTCGTAATCAGGCGACCAGTGCCAGAAGAGTTGTTTTTGTCCGTTGGTATAAAAATCCCAATCAACCTCATGCCAAAGTCGCGTGATTGTTTTTCTGAGGTAGTTCTCAGCAGGGTTTTTTGCATCAAAGAACTCTCTCGCAGTAAGGAGCCCCTGCATCAAAAATGCTGTTTCCACAATATCACCACCATTGTCTTTGGGACTGAAGGCTTTTGTTTTACCGGTAGATCCGTAATACCAGTGAGACCATGCTCCGTGATAGCGTTGACAGGTATCCAGAAAATTAACCATATCGGTTAGTTGTGCAAGTGCTTCCTCGCGTGAAATAAACTCTCTTTGAACTCCTGCAATCATTGCCATGATGCCAAATCCTGTTCCTCCGGTTGTAACCACATCATTGGAATAATTTTTTTCATCGCTGCGTTCAACGGCCATACCTGACACAGGGTGGGCAAAATCGGTGAAATAACCAAGCGTTTGCTTTTGTACTTTATCCAATAGCATTTCATCTGTGGATTGATTTTTATGTTGCTGGTTTGAGCAACCGAAAAACAATGGCAACAGCATTATGATGATCCATTTTGTTTTGATAAGATTACGTTGATACCTGTGCATTATTGAAGCAATTTGATCGTTGAATTTTTGGAAAATTATTCCGTGAGAAGCGCTTTTGCTTCGGAAATCACTTAAATGTCTGTTCGTATATTTTTTTCTTTTTGCTGATCATAATCTGGTTACTGTTATTATTGTATAATTAATTTTTTCACTGTTCGGTTATGACCGTCTGAAACGGTTACAAGGTATACTCCCTCTTTCAGTGATGCAAGATCGAATTGTGTGGTCTCACGCTTTGAAATTTTTTCCATCAGGGTTTTTCCGGAGATGTCAGATATACTGATAAGGACATCCTCATTGGAAACAATGGTGACTTTTCGGGAAGCTGGATTGGGAAATAATTGAAAATGTTGATCTGCGATAAGATCTTCGAGGTTGGTTCCGCCTTGGCTAAAACCAACCAGATCAAGGAAAACGGTTCCGGCAGTGGGTGTTGTTCCTTCTTTTTCAAAAACAAGGTCAATGCGTTGTATTTTGCTCATATCGGGCAAATCATCGGCCCATTCCATCGTATTGAATTCGCTGATGGGTATGCTGACCCACTGCCATTCTGTGGAGGCCTCTGTATAGAAATAGCCTGCTCCATTGGTTTCTTGAATGCCAGAGGTGTCAAACAACTGAATTTTTAATCCTGTAGTGTTTTCTTCTGCACGCATATACAGCACCATGTGGGTGTAATCACTGATATCTGTAGAAGGATACGCCCACATCCAATAAGATGTGATGTCTTCAGTGGCATTCAGGTCATAATCAAGTTTCAGAACGGTACCTCCGTTTTCGCCCATTCCTTCCACATCTTCTGCGACAAGGCTTCCGGCAGCCCATCCGGGTATTTCACGAAAACCTTCCACATTGGTATAGTCCATTCCTCCTTCAGAGATGGTGAAATCGCTGTATACAAAAATGTCTGAATCCTGGTTGCCGAAACCGGAAAGGCCCACCTCAGCCTCTTGTATATGAAGTGTAGCGGTATTATCTCCTGTTTGTTGCGGAGCAAATGAAACCTCGATGGTTGTTTCTTCAAAAGGTCCCAATTCACGGGTATCCTCGATATTATCAAGGAAAAATGCTCCTTCATTCTCTCCGGAAATAAAAATATCTTCCGGTTTCAGCGAAAGGGTTCCACCTCCAGTATTTCTGATAATAAATGGGGCAGGATCAGAGGAACTGCCGATGGTTTGCGCTCCAAATCCAAAGGATTCGGGGTCTGTTTCCAGAAGAGGTTCATCGGGTAGCAGCATCAATTCAATGTCGTCAATATCCCACTGGGTAATATTATCGGTAATACCATCAAAGGTATAGGCCAATTGTAAAGTATCATTGTTCGCCCAATGTAGTTGCTTTGTGAGGAGTGATGTGATCACTTCCGGGGCAATGCTCGATGGATCAACCCATTGGTGGATGAGGGTTTCTGTATCACCCGCAATGGCTGTTACCCTGAGGGTATAATTCCCCGGGCTGGCAAAGTCATTTACCCTGTGTCTGAAAGAGAGTAAAAGTGAATCGGTTGTACCAGGTACGATGGGAGGGGAGTACAAAATAAACTCGCCTTGTGTTTCGGGCTGCCACCAGAAAACCATTTCCGGGGCTTGTCCGCCCGCATTGGATGCATTAAAAACGCCCCAGTTGACAGCGTTTCTGTACCACCCCAACGGAATTTCCCCGCCGGAGACACCTGTAAAATCTTCTTTCCACGGGAAGGATGTGATGGCAGGGTCATAGCCTTCACCCTCCATTTCAATATTTTCTCCGGGTGTTATCAGGGAAACTGTTTTTGTTCCTGTTGACAGAGGTTGAAATATGACAGATACTTCTGCGGTTTCACCATGCCCGAGTTCAACAGCACTGGAAAGGTTGTTCAGCAAAAAATCATCTTTGTGAGCACCCTCCAGAAAAACATCTTCCTGAGAAAGGGAAAGTGTACCCCCGCCAATATTTTGCAGAACAAATGCCTGGGGAGGTGATGCATTGTTGATCTGTTGTGCTTCGAATATATGTTCCGGCGGATCTGCTGCCAATGCCGGCCCTGCGGTAAGCACGATATCATCCTGCGCCCAGTGGTTGATATCTGCCGGATCGCCTTCAAAGATCCATGCAAGTTGAACAATGTCGGCACCTATGCCATGTTCCTGGCTATTGATCTTTACTGCATATTCTCCGTTGGGTATCTGCTCCGGATATGACCAATCCTCAATGATGAATTCCTGGTTATCTGCAATGGCAACAAGTTTGAATGTATAAGGTCCCGATGTGTTGCTGTAACTTACAGTTTGCCTGAAAGAAAGCTCCATGCTATCCAGTCCGGAGGTTTTGATGTGGGGCGTTTTCAATGTAAAAATTCCATTTTCCTGTTGATCAGGTGTAAAAACCAGTTCCGGAACATTTCCTCCGGCAAGATCAGAGTTTTCTATTCCCCAGGAGCTGGTGTTTGTTTCCCATCCCACGGGCATTTCAACAGATCCAGTAAAATCTTCTGTCCAGGGAAAATCTGAAATGGTAGCATCAAAGCTTTCCCCGGAAAGGGGAATATCCATCTCTTTTATCTTTAAAACCGCCTCGAAACTACCTGTGGTGAAAGGTGCGAATTGCACACCTAATTGTGTACTTTCACCAGCTTCAAGAGTCATGTTTGTGGGTATATTGTTCAGAAGGAAACCATTGGCATCTGATCTGATATTGAACGAAGCTTTCACTGCGAAATGGTCTGATCCGTACGCGCCATTTTCATCGGGTTCATCAAGGAAAATTTCAGCAGAGGTGGGTTGGAGCAGTACAGAACTTTCCTGAAGGAAAAAGATGTAATCAATCCTTCTTTGCTGATGGCCCAGATGATGGTTGAGTGTGCTGTGTTCAGGGTCTGAATGGTTTTCATGAAACAGAGGGTACACATCGGTGAAATCTTCGTACATGATGTCCATTTCCTGCCAGTCGGGGTTTGCATTGAAGTCACCGGTTACGAAAACAAACTGGTTGTCAGATGTTTGTTCGATCAGATCGAGCAGGTCTGTCATTTGTTGTTCTCTTATTTGGTCGTTGACTGCTGTATTGTGCAGGTGGGTGTTGTAGAAATCGATGATGTTTCCATTAATATTGATTTTGGCATGCACAGCAGTGCGGTAATCGTTGAGGGGTTGCAATGCGCGCCAGTTGGTTTCTTCGAAGGGATATCTTGAAATGATGGCATTGCCAAAACGTTGATCATTTTCGGGAGGATCTACAGATGAAAAATAGTAATAGTAACCCAGGGAATCGGCAATGGTTTGTGCCTGATTATCCAGGTTGGCGCGTTGAATCACCTCCTGCAATCCAATGATATCGGGATCTGCTTCTCTGATCTGGCTGAGGATGTGGTTAAGTCTGAGCGTCCAGTTCTGACTGTCGTACCAAATGTTGTAGGTCATGATGGTAAGATGGGTGCTCTGTGCCTGGGCGCCCTGAATATTGATCTGTTCAGGATCAAGGTTTTCAGCATCGGTTCCTGCGTTTGTAATTGTAAATATAGCCTCCTCCTCTGATACTGTTCCTGTTTGCCGGGGAGAAAACTGGTAACTGTTTGGTTCTGCCTCCAATTGGGCCATCAGGTTGGCAACCCAGAAAAAGGATATGAATAATGTGATAGAAAAATGTTTCAGAAATTGCATATATGTAAATGATTTATCTTTCAATTTTATTTGTTTATTATTTACCTAACTCTGACTGCATGTTTTACCATGCCACGAACTATAATCATGTGCGTGTGTGTCAAA